>JBEKHQ010000051.1:0-9166 GCA_050012195.1 Bryobacteraceae bacterium
CCTACGGTCTTGCTCGCCGACGAGCCCACCGGCAACCTGGATTTTCGGACCGGCGAGATGATTGTCGCATTGCTCGAAGATCTGCACCGCTCGCACAAGTTAACGTCGATCTTTGTTACACACAACCTTTCCTTCGCGGCTCGATGCGACCGGATTCTGCAATTGGAAAAAGGAATCTTGGGCGCCTGGACGGGCGACGGTCTTCCACTCTGTCGCCCCGGCCAGGAACAACCGATAATGTGGAAAGACAGCGGGAATTATGTTTGAACGTTATACCGAGAAGGCGCGCCGAGTCATCTTTTTCGCCAGATACGAAGCGAGCCAGTTTGGAAGCCCTTATATCGAGACCGAGCATCTGCTGCTGGGTCTGCTGCGCGAGGACAAGGCCCTGGCGAATCGCTTCTTGCGATCGCACGCGGCCATCGAATCCATTCGCAAGCAGATTGAGGCGCACACCACCATTCGCGAGAAAGTCTCCACCTCCGTGGATCTGCCCCTCAGCCACGAATGCAAGCGCGTGCTGGCGTATGGCGCCGAAGAAGCCGAGCGCCTGAATCACAAGCACATCGGGACCGAGCATTTGCTGCTGGGCTTGCTGCGCGAGGAGAAATGCTTCGCCGCCGAGATTCTGCACGAGCGCGGCCTGCGCCTTTCGCAAGTGCGCGAAGAGATTCAACGGTCGTCGTCCGAGAAGGTGGCGTCCAATCGTCCCAAGGAAAGTTCGCTGCTGGCGGAGTTCAGCCGCGATCTCACCCAGGCCGCCATGGATGGGTCGCTCGATCCGCTGATCGGGCGCGATTATGAGCTGGAGCGCGTAGTCCAGATTCTGTGCCGCCGCACCAAGAACAATCCGGTGCTGATCGGCGAACCGGGCGTCGGCAAGACCGCCATCGTGGAAGGCTTGGCGCAGCGCATCGCCGACGGCGACGTTCCGTCGTTCCTGGCCGACAAGCGCATTCTCGCGCTGGATCTTTCGCTCATCGTCGCCGGGACCAAGTATCGCGGCCAGTTCGAGGAGCGCCTCAAGACCATCATGAAGGAGTTGATGGAGAATCAGAACGCCATCATCTTCATCGACGAATTGCATACGCTGGTGGGCGCCGGATCGGCCGAAGGGTCGCTGGATGCCGCCAACATTCTGAAGCCGGCGCTTTCGCGCGGCGAGATCCAGTGCATCGGCGCAACCACTCCGGGCGAGTATCGCAAGTCCATAGAAAAGGATCGGTCGCTGGAGCGTCGCTTCCAGGCCGTGAAGGTTCCGCCGCCCACCGAATCCGACGCGATTCGCATTCTGTTCGGAATCAAGGAACGCTACGAGAAATTCCACGCGGTGGCGTACACCGACGAAGCCATCGAATCGGCCGTGCTCACCTCGACACGTTTTATTCCAGACCGGTTTTTGCCCGACAAGGCCATCGATCTTATCGACGAGGCGGGAGCGCGCGTGAAGTTGCGCCAGACCACGCTGCCCGGCGAAGTGGCCGATATTCAGAAGCGCATCAAGTTCATCGTGCATCGCATGGAGAACGCGATCGCGAATCACGAGTTCGAAAAAGCGCGCTTTTATTCGGACGAAGAACGCAAGGAGCGCGAGAATCTGCGCCAGTTGCGCGAGAAGTACAATCTGGACGATACCTCCACCGGCGTGGTGACCAAGGACGACATCGAGGACGTAGTGGCGCGCTGGACGGGCGTGCCGATGACCGCCATAAGAGAAGAGGAAGTCAGCAAGCTCATTCGGATCGAGGAAGAGCTGCACAAGCGCGTTATCAGCCAGGAGAAGGCGATTTCGGCGCTGGCGCGCGCGATACGGCGTTCGCGGGCCGGTCTAAAGTCGCCTAAGCGGCCGTCCGGTTCATTCCTGTTCCTGGGACCCACCGGCGTCGGCAAGACGGAAGTGGCGCGCGCGCTGGCCGAGTTCCTTTTCGGCAGCGAAAAATCGCTGATTCGTTTCGATATGTCCGAGTTCATGGAAAAGCACTCGGTCTCGAAGCTGATCGGTTCGCCTCCCGGCTACGTCGGATACGAAGAGGGCGGCCAGTTGACCGAACGCGTCAAGCGCGCTCCCTATTCGATCATCCTGCTGGATGAAATCGAGAAGGCGCATCCGGACGTCTACAACATCCTGCTGCAGGTCTTCGAAGACGGCCAGTTGACCGACGGTCTTGGCAACACGGTGGACTTCAAAAACACCATCATCATCATGACCTCGAACCTGGGCGCGCGCTTCCTGGATAAGAAGACGCAAATCGGGTTCTCGGCGCCCTCCAACAGCGGGATTCCGCCCAAGGTGGAAGATCAGGTGATGGCCGAAGTGAAGAAGGCGTTCAACCCCGAATTTCTCAATCGGCTGGACGAAGTGATTCTGTTTACGTCGCTGGCGGATGAAGATCTGCTCAAGATCATCAGTCTGCTGGTGGAACAGATCAATGCCAACCTGGTGGCCAAACAGATCAAAATTCGCGTAAACGAGGACGCGGCCAAGTACATTCTCGAAAAGACGCTGGTGGATCGCAGCTATGGCGCGCGGCCGTTGCGGCGAGCGTTGCAGAAATATATCGAGGACCCGCTCTCGGAGGCGCTTATTCAAGGTTCGCTGCCGCGGCCGTCGGAACTCGAAGTTTATCTCGGCGATACCGGCATCTACTGCCGCCCGATCGCGGGCGAACTGCAGGAACAGCCGGTGGGCGCGCCGGACGAAGAAAAAGCGCCGGCTCCTGGCACGCCGCTCTATATGTTCTGACATCTCGGTGATCGGCGCGGTTTGAGTAAGAGCGCCTAAGCTCGCCATGTCCATGCCGAAGAGAACCCAGCGAGCCGCGAACGTCGCGTTGGAAGCAGCCGCGCCCGGCTCCGCTCCGATCGACCTTTCCGACCCCAGTCTCTACATTAATCGTGAACTGAGTCTGCTCGCCTTTCAACGCCGCGTGTTGGAGGAAGCGGAGAACCAGCACAACCCGCTACTTGAGCGAGTGAAGTTTCTGTCCATCGTCGCTTCCAATCTGGACGAATTCTTCATGGTTCGCGTGGCGGGGCTAATCAGCCAGATGGATGCGGGCATCCTGGATGCGGGTCCGGACGGAATGTCTCCCAGAGCGCAACTGGTGGCCATCCGCCGCGAGGTGAAACGGCTTACGTCCGATGCGCACAGGTGCCTGGAAAAACTCCACGGCGAGCTCGATCAGGCCGGTATTCGGCTGCTCGACTACTCCGAGCTGCGCGGAACACAAGTGCGCGTCGCAAGCAAATATTTTGACGAGACGGTATTTCCCGTGCTGACGCCGCTCGCGTTCGACCCCGGCCGCCCGTTTCCGCACATTTCCAACTTGAGTCTAAACCTGGCGGTCATGATCCGGGACGGCCAAGGCAACGAGCACTTCGCGCGCGTCAAGGTTCCCGACTCGCTGCCGCAATTGATCCCCGTAAACCGGTCGCCCGTGCAGAAAGCCAAGCGCAAACGATCGGACAAGCGCGTGGAATTGGTTTGGCTGGAGCAGTTGATTGCCGCACACCTGGACGCGCTCTTTCCCGGCATGCAAATCATCCAGGCCTATCCGTTTCACTTAACGCGGGACGCCGATATCGCCATCAAGGAACTGGAGGCGGAGGATCTGCTCGAAAGCATCGAAGAAGGCGTGCGGCAGCGCCGCTTCGGCAGCGTCGTGCGCCTGCTGGTGAACGCGCACATGCCCGCCCCGATGCTTGAGATTCTTACCAGCAACCTGGAGGTGGAAGCGGGCGACATCTATCGAATCGACGGTCCGCTTTCGCTGAAGCGGCTGGTGAGCCTCTACTCGCTGGATCGTCCCGAACTGAAGGACGCCCCCTTCACGCCTGTGGTCCCGGCGGCGCTCGGGGAAAACGCCGAAGAGGACGTCTTCGCGGTGATTGCCCGGCAGGCCGTCCTGCTAAATCATCCGTTCGATTCCTTTCAGCCCGTCATTGATTTCTTACAGAAGGCCGCCCACGATCCGGGAGTGCTCGCTATCAAGGGTTGCCTGTATCGCGTGGGTAGGAATTCACCGGTAGTTCAGGCGCTGCTCGAAGCCGTGGAGGAGGAGAAGCAGGTGGCGGTGCTGGTGGAGTTGAAGGCGCGCTTCGACGAGGAGAGCAACATCGAATGGGCCAAGGCGCTGGAGCGCGAGGGCGTCCACGTCGTCTACGGCCTGATCGGCTTGAAAATCCACTGCAAGGTGCTCATGGTGGTGCGGCGCGAAGGCGATCGGATTGCCCGCTACGTCCATCTGTCCACCGGCAACTACAACGCGGTGACGTCGCATCTCTACACGGATATAGGCATGTTCACGGCCAGCGAAGAAGTGGCCGAGGACGTCACGCATCTGTTCAATTTCTTGACCGGCTACTCGGCCAAGAACGATTACCATCGGCTGCTGGTGGCGCCTGTGAACCTTCGGCCGAGGCTCCAGGCCATGATTGAACGCGAGATCGCGCATCACAAACAGGGACGCGAGGGGCATCTCATTTTCAAGACCAACGCGCTTGTGGATCCAGAAATGACCCGGTTGCTTTATCGCGCATCCCAGGCGGGCGTCAGGATTCAGTTGCTGGTTCGCGGCATTTGCTGCCTCCGGCCCGGGCTTCCGGGCGTCAGCGAAAACATCGAAGTGACCAGCATCGTGGGCCGTTTCCTGGAGCACAGCCGCGCCTACTACTTCCGCAATGGCGGCAAAGAGGAGATCTATCTGGGTAGCGCTGACTTGATGCCGCGCAACCTGGATCATCGCGTCGAGGTGCTGTTTCCGCTTTCCGCTCCGGAATTGATTTCGCGCGTTCGAGACGGTTTGCTGGACGCGTATTTGAGAGACACCGCGAAGGCGCGGCACATGCTGCCGGACGGCGCGTACGAACTCAAGCGGCCGGCCCGCGGAAAGCACCGTTTCAATGTCCAGGAATCGCTGATCCCGAGGCGCCGGCAGGCGGAAGCTTAGACTTTACAGTTTCAAGATCCGGATCGGGCCGTTGGTGGTCCTGAGGTCCAGCAGCGGACCACCGCTGCCGATGGTCTCTTCCATGTCGTTGTGCCGCTTTTCGCTGCGCGATCCGTCAAACTCCGAAGTGATGGGGGAATGCGACGACGTGGAGGCGCGAACCCGCGCGTTCGCCGACGCCGGCAGACGCAGCAGGACAGACGAATTGGTGGTGGACGCGCGAACTTCGGGCAATTGCCGGCCATCCACGGTCAGCTCGATGTGGCCGTTCGAGGAATTAAGCCGTAGGGTCGAACTCGCGCCGGGATTCGTCACTCGCGCGGTGATGCTTCCATTAGAGGTACTCGCTTCCAAGGAACCATCCTTCGTTTCCGTGCGCACCGATCCGTTGGTGGTATGAAAATTCGCGTTCCCGCTGACGTCTTGCGCGTCGATGCTCCCGTTCTTGGTCTGAGCCTCCACTTCGCCCTTGCATCGGACCACCCGGATGCCGCCGTTGGTCGTGCGCAGACGCGCGCCGCCTTCCACGTCTTCCACGTCGATTTTGCCGTTGGTGCTCGAAATCAGATCCAGCAAGGCTTTGCGCGGCACGCGGATCGAAAACCGCACGCCTCCATGGCTGAAGGTGTCGGAGCTCCGGATGGCGCGAACGCTCACCGAATCCGGCATGGCGCGGATGTCGATCTTGAGGTCATCCAAGGCGCCGCGGTTGCTGGCATGCTTGGTGCCGTTGACCTCGACCGAATTCTGGTCCCAGCCGACCAGGTCGATGGATCCGTTAAACGATTCCACCGTCACTCGCCCGCCGGCGCTCAAAGGGTAGGTGGAGTGAAAATCCGATCGATACGCGTCCGAATCCCCCCAATCGCCGACGTAAACGCAGCCGTCCAACAGGCACAGGGCGCCAAGCAAGGGCAGCCAACGCGCGCAGGTTCGCATTCAGCACCTCTTAGCCAGGATACGAAGGTTTGGGCCGTAATGTTCCCACGCGTTCATTCCTTGTCGTCCCGCACCAGGATGGTCAGATCACTGCGCTCGCCGCGGTAGACCACTCGCAGCTTCTGCTGGCGGATGAACGGCTCTTCGTTAGCATACGGAAGAACATACACGGCCTTCCCGCCGAGTGGAGGGTCAGTGAAACCGAAAGACTCTAAATTGTTGTCGTGAAAATAAGCGCGATAGAAATTCAGCGAGGCCGAATATTCCCAGGTCGTCGGAATCTGGCTCACGCCGTAGCGGCGAGCGACGTCTTGGAGGACCGGGAACGCCGCCCGCACATCCGCGCCGAACGCCCATTCGTGGAAATACATCAAGCGCAGGCAGCCGACAAAATAAGTGGCTCCCAGGAATAGAACCAACACGCTGAGGCGTTGCAGAATCCGGCCCGCTCGCCCTCGCCGCTCTATCGCCGTAACGCTTCCCCACATCAACAACGACAGAGGCACGAAGAACAGACCGGTTCGTTCCATCGGCAACGGAATCCGAAAAAACTTGAATTGAAGCCAATGCAATGCCAGCGTAAGCATCGCGGCGGCGCCGGCAAACTCTGCCACCGTCAACAGCCGCGCGTTTCCCCGCCGGGACTCTCGTGATAGGAGCACAAATTGCGAGATGCACAAACCGACGGCCAACAGCGGCAAACAAAGCTTGATTTGCATCAGGGCCACGGCCAGTAGGGGATTCACCATCGTGGGATTCAATTGGTAGAAGGTGGCATTGATAATACTGTGCCAGCCTTGGCTCAGCGAGCGCGCGCCGTAAAACAGTTGACCTTTCGGCCAGTCCCACACCACCGAACCGGCAATCGCGAAAGCCGCCAACAAGCCGGGCAGGCTCAAGGCCGCGGCCAGACGCCAGCGTTCTTTCTTGGTCGATAGCGCTTCTCGGCACGCCCACAACCAGAACAGCAAGATGCAGGCGCAGTCGGCATAGGCGAACGAGAAATTCGCGCAAAGCGAAAGCCCCGCGCAAACCGACGCTGCCACGCAATCGCGCCTCAAGGCCGCGTCGTGGCCAGGCGTGTAGCGCAAAATTTGGCGCGCCGCCAGAAACACAACGATCATCAGCAGACCCAATGCCAGCCCGTACCCGCGCGCGGCCACCATGTAATCCATCACGAAGGGGTTGTAAACAAAACACACGAACAACGGAAACGCCAACACTCGTTGGTCGCTGATCAGCCGGCAAAGACGGTACGCGGCGGTCACATAAAACGCCCCTCCCAGCAGCGCCGGCGCGCGCAGCGTCAAGTGCGACAAACCGAACACCCACGTCAAAAGTCGAATCAGAATCGAGTTCAGCACATGATTCCCGGAACTCGGATACCAATGCGATGGCCACGAGGGCGCCACGTACCCCAGGTAAGAATCAGCTTCGTCCAGGGTTACGGACTGCAGGTCGGCCCGGAATGTCACCCAGATCAGGGCAAATGCGCCCGCGGCCAGCATCGGAAGATGTCGGGAAAACGCTGCCCAGCCCGACGCGTGTTCGTCGTTCGCGCGCGTTGGAAGCGCCGCCACGCGAGTGCCGCTCGAGGCCAAAGACATCCAGGCCCTCAATTGTAGCCGAACCCAGGTTCCAGAATTCGGTAGACTGACGGCAACATGAAAGTTCTCTTGCCCGCTTTGCTGGCCGGATTGGCTTCCGCTCAATCCTGGATTCCTCATGAGAGCGGCGTGTCGGTCTCGTTGCGCGGGGTAAGCGCGCTCAGCCGCAATGTGATCTGGGCCAGCGGCGCGGCCGGGACTTTCCTAGTGAGTAAGGACGCCGGCGCCACCTGGCGAAATGGAAAGGTTCCGGGCGCGAGCGCGCTCGACTTTCGCGACGTGCATGCCGTGGATGATCGCACCGGCTACCTTCTCAGCAGCGGGCCCGGCGACAAATCGCGCATCTATAAAACCACCGATGCGGGGGCGCATTGGACGCTCCAATTCACCAACGCCGACCCGCAAGGATTCTTCGATGCTTTCGGATTCTGGGATTCGCGGCGCGGGATCGTTCTGGGAGATCCGGTCTCCGGAACGTTCGCGATATTAACCACCCAAGATGGAGGAGCACACTGGACGAAGCAGCACGGGCCCCCGGCGCTTCCAGGCGAAGGCGCATTCGCTGCAAGCGGCACCTGCATCATCGTAATAGGCAAACACGAGTGCTGGTTCGCAACCGGCGGCCCCGGCGGTGCTCGCGTCTTTCATTCCAATGACCGGGGCGTAAGTTGGACCGTATCCCCAACCCCGCTACGCAATGACGCGGCCAGTGCGGGTATATTCTCTCTGGGATTCTCCGACGCCCTGCGTGGCGTAGCCGTGGGTGGCGACTATACCAAGGTCGGCGACGGCACGCGCAATGTCGCCGTCACTACTGACGGAGGGAAGACGTGGTCGGACCCGCGCGGCGCGCACCCGGGCGGCTACCGGTCCGCAGTGGCGTTCGTGCCCAGCCGCCCAGCTTGGATCGCGGTCGGAACATCCGGCTCGGACATTTCCACCGACGGCGGAGAAAGCTGGAAGTCATTTGACACCTCGGCCTACAACGCCGTCAGCTTCGCGCCCGACGGATCGGGCTGGGCCGTGGGTCCGGGAGGCAAAATCGCGGAGTTCCGCGATAAGCGATGAGACACCCAGCCGACGGCGAGAAGTATCGTGAAATCCGTCAGCACTTGGAACAGAAACAAGTGCCGCTCCGTCTCCCCGGAATCAGAGAGCGAACTAACCGCAAACTCCACCAGCGCCATCGCTGCCAACGCGAGGCAGAGGCCGGCGACGCGGGCCTCCGCCGAACCGCTGCCGCGAATCAGCAACGGTATTGACATCCAGCAAACCGCCGCAAACCAAACTAGAATGTGCCAAGGAGCGAAGCGAAACAACGCTGACCGGAAATCCGTCCACCAGCTAAAGGATTCGACTTGCGCTCTCGGCGCCATCCCCGACGCCCTTTCGTACTTGCCGACAATCCGCAATCTGCGATCGGGAGCGTGCGTTTTCAAGTCGCGATACATCATGGCCAGCGCGCGCCAGGGATGCCGCAGGTGGAAAAGCATTACGCGGCCCCGCGTCGCTCTCCCCAAAAAGTCGTCCCACCATTTCGTTTCCGAGGCAAAATCCGGAAGCGGGTCCCGATCGCGGGCGATATAGCGAGCATATTCCGGCCCCAGCCCGAGGTCGCGCAGATCCTCATCCGGAGTGCGCGTGCTCTCGAGGATCTTCCGAAACACCACC
>JBEKHQ010000052.1:0-9145 GCA_050012195.1 Bryobacteraceae bacterium
ATTGGCATGGTCGTCGTTCTGGGCTGCATAGCGGGTGGCTATCTCATCGAGAGGGGCAACCTACTGGTACTGATGCAACCCGCCGAACTGCTCATCATCGGGGGGGCAGCGCTGGGGACTCTTCTGATCGGAAACCCAATCTATGTCTTGAAAGCGATCCTGGGAGGCGTAATTCAAGTCTTCAAAGGAAGCCGCTACACCGCCCAAGTCTACCTCGATACTTTGAAGTTCTTGAATGATTTCTTCAACACTGCCCGCAAGAACGGTTTGTCATCGCTTGAACAAGATTTGGACGAACCAGAAAAGAGCGCGCTGTTCAAACGCCATCCTGCCTTTACCAAAGACAAGGAGGCGATGCATTTCTTTTGCGATACGATGCGAACTGTAGTGACTGGAGGTGTGGAGACCCATGACTTGGACCAGATCATGGAAACGGACCTCGAGATTCTGCACCGGCAAGGCCGTAATTCAGCAAACGCCGTTACGACAGTGGCAGACAGTCTTCCAGGACTGGGGATCGTGGCGGCGGTATTGGGAGTCGTAATTACGATGGGCTCCTTAGGCGGTCCGCCGGAGGAAATTGGACACAAGGTGGCCGCCGCCCTGGTGGGAACGTTCCTCGGCATCCTGTTGTGCTATGGCTTCCTGGGTCCCGTGGCCGCCCACATTAGGAAGCATGGGGACGCCGAAGGGGAATATTTTCTGTGCCTTCGCATGGGCCTGCTGGCGAATATGAAGGGGCTTCCTCCACTGCTGTCCCTCGAAGCCGCTCGACGCGCCATCCCACATCACCTGCGGCCCTCGTTCCAAGAGATGGATAAGGTGTGCCGCAAGGCGCCGGAAAATCCCGCGACGGAGGCGGCGGCTTGAGCTCCAAGAACCATGCGCCGATCATCATCGTCCGGAGGCACTCTGGGGATCACGATGAAGCGCACGGGGGCGCCTGGAAGGTCGCTTATGCGGACTTCGTCACGGCGATGATGGCGCTCTTTATCGTTCTGTGGCTCCTAAGCGCCAGCGAAAAGGTGCAGAAGGCAGTGGGCGGATATTTTTCGGACCCCACCGGCAAGGGCCGTCAAACCGGCACGACCAACTCAGGCGCCGGGGAAACCCTCACGTTGAATCGCCAGGATCTGCAGCATCTCAAGGAGAAACTAGAACAGGTGCTGAGGCAGATTCCGGCGTTTCAGCATATGGAGAAGCAAATTAGAATGACGCTGACTACCGAGGGTCTGCGAATTGACCTGATCGAGACTGAGCGCGGCCTTTTCTTTGAGACAGGCAACCCCAAACCGAGCGAAGCTGGGACCGGCCTGTTGAAAACTCTCGCATCCGAACTGTCGAAACTTCCCAATAAAGTGGCGATCGAAGGGCACACCGACTCCGCACCGTACGGTCGCGCGGACTATTCGAATTGGGAACTGTCCGCTGATCGCGCCAACTCAGCGCGGAGGATTCTGATGGAATCCGGATTGGATGAGCGCCGCATCAGTCAGGTGCGCGGATTCGCCGATCAGCGACTGCTAACTAAGGACGACCCCACCAATCCGTCGAATCGCCGAATTTCAATTATTGTGCGCAATACCGGCCTCGACGAGCAAGAGGAAGCGACGGCGCAGGGTCAGGCCCCGACCCCAAAAGGGCAAGCACCCGCGGCGAAGTGAAGAGTGCGCGCGGCCTGCTACTGGCTGCCACGACTTCTCGCGCGATTGAGTATTTGGACGGGCGCTGAGCTGCCTCGGAACAGTGCAAAATGGCTGGTTTGAAGTATCCTCCGAACATGCGGATCTTCTGCACTCTTGCGATCCTGGCGCCGTCGCTATTGGCTCAAGACGCGATCCCTCAGACCATTGCCGACAGCGTGGGAGACACGTTGCGATACGCTGAAGGCCAATTTCTTACGATCGTCGAAGCGATGCCGGAAGCGAAGTTCTCCTTCGTGCCCAGCGTAGGCAACTTCGCCGATGCCCGAAGCTTCGCGGAGCAGGTGAAGCACGTGGCATGCGCCCAATTCGCCTTCTTTAATGAAATCGAAGGCAAGACGCCGCCCGAGGCATGTGAACGCGGCGGGCCATCCAGCGCCTCCACCAAGGCCGAGTTGATCCGGTACCTGCGCGACTCCTTCGACTATGGCAATAGGGTTCTGGCGACCATCAACTCACAAAACGCGCTGGAGCGAGTGGAAGGGCGCTACGCAGGCCCCAGCACTCGCCTGGGAATGGCGGTGACGGCAGTATGGCACGTCACCGATCATTACGGCCAGATCGTCGAATACCTGCGGATGAACGGGATCGTGCCGCCATCGATGCAGAAGTATGGCGTGAAGGTTCGTTAGCTGCGGCGGCGTTGCCCAACGGCGGACTCAGCGCAGCCCAAGAAGGCGGCGGAAAAATGATGCAGGCTCTCATTTCATTCCGAGCGCTCCGCCGATCCGACTTTCCAGTGCTTCAAGAATGGCTCTCGGCCCCGCACGTGGATGCCTGGTGGCACGAACCCCTGGATCTCGCGGGTGTTGAGGCGAAATACGGCCCCCGGGTTGACGGCGTCGAGCCCACGCACGTTTTCGTGATCGAACATGATGGACGGCCAGTCGGATGGATTCAGTGGTATCGGTGGGCCGATTACCCAGAGCATGCGCTGCAACTAGGGGCGGAACTCGCTTCCGGGGGTATCGATCTAGCCATAGGGGAACTTGCGATGACGGGTTTGGGATTGGGGTCGGTTGCAATCCGCGAGTTCCTCAGGCAAATCGTGTTTGCGGAACCGAGCGTCGTCGCCGTGATTGCTGATCCGGAGGAGGGCAACGTCAGATCGTTACGTGTCTTCGAGAAGGCGGGTTTCCGGGTGACGAACACGGTTCGACTCGCTGGCGAGAACGTCAAGCGGCGTGTTGTGCGTATAGATCGAGCTTGACGCCAGGTACTTTATAGCATAAAGTGATTTGCGGGAGTTTCTTATGGAGATATCGAGGATAAAACAACACCCGGGTGCCCTGATTCCGATAGGCATGTCGTTCGCAGCGCTGATCACGGTGCTGTGTCACATAGTGATATTCGGGACGGCCCGCGAACCCGACGAAGGGACGGCCGCGCACATATGGCAGCTACTCATGGCCGGACAAGTGCCGATCATGGCATTCTACGCGATTAAATGGTTGCCACGGGATCCGATGCGGGCACTGAGGGTCTTCGGAGTACAAGTCGGCGCTGCGCTCTTGGCGCTTGCTCCCGTGTATTGGCTCGGTCTGTAGAAGCTTGGGTAATCAAGTTTCCTGATTTTCAGAGAGCGCCGCGCGCCGGCCAACGAAGGCGAAGAACAAGAGCGCCAGAGCAGTCAACCAACCGCCCAGACTAAAGATGGATGGCAGATACAAACCGATCAGTAGTCCGGCGCCGATCAGGAACGCCGCCAGCACGCCGAATTGCCACATTCCGTACAGGAACATAAACGGCAGGTAGTGCGCGCCGAGGGCGATCATGAACGCGGGATAAAACCAGTTCTGGCGATAGGCGGCGGCCGCGAATACCAGCGGCAAGCTTAGCGGTAGAACGAACGCCACCTGCATGGCGAGGGCATTCATCGGATGCCCTTTCGGCAGGGAAGCCGTCCGTCCCATCTGTCGCAAAAGCAACTGGGTCATGGGAAAAATGAATATGCCGAGTAGAACCAGCACTGCCATCGCGGTCCTGGGCGAGCGCCACGCGGCCGCGGCGGAGAGAAACCATACACCGCTCGATACCAACTGACCGGCGAATCCACCCAGGAAAACCGTTCGGACGTCCCGCTGCGCGTCAAGGATGGTCATTTGCTGTAATGCTATCGCGATTCGCCAAGCCGACCATTTGGAACCTGTCAAGAGACGGTTAAATTTCGACTGATACAATTGGTCGTCGAAGGAATCTAAGAGGTGGAGCACTTCGCAAAAGACGCCCCATGCAACCAGCTCGCGAGCTTGACGCCGCCACTCATTCCACTAGCCCACCCACCCCTTCACCGCGAACGTTGCGCGGTCTGGATTGGCTCAACTTCTTGCTGGCGGACGTGCAAACGGGCGTGGGGCCGTTTCTGGCGATTTATCTGGCCGGCTACAAGTGGAACGAAGAGCGCGTGGGGCTGGCTCTGACGGTGGGCGGGATCGCGGGCATTCTGACGCAGACGCCGGCCGGCGGAGTGGTTGACTGGCTTCGATCCAAGCGGGCGCTGGTGGCCGCGGCCGTGGTCGCTCTGGCGGCGGGGGCGTTGGTAATCGCGCTGTTTCCGAAATTTTGGCCGGTGATGGGCGGGCAAGTTCTGATCGGCGGCACGTCGAGCGTCTTCATTCCGGCCATTTGTGCGATGTCGCTCGGGATTGTGGGGCGCGCGGCATTCGACGCGCGGCAAGGCCGCAACCAGATGTTCAACTCAGCCGGGAACGTTGTCGCGGCACTCGCGATGGGGCTCTTGGGATACCTCGTTTCCGACCGGAGCATCTTCTTCTTCGTTGCGGCTATGGCGGTTCCAACCGTCATGGTCCTTTTTCTCATCAATCCCAGCGAGATCGATTACGAGCTGGCTCGTGGCGCAACCGGCGGTAAGAAGAGAGGCAACACGGAAAGTGTCCGGGCACTCTTGCGGGATCGCCCGCTAGTGCTTTTCCTGGTATGCGCGGTGCTGTTCCATTTTGCGAACGCGGCGATGCTGCCGCTGTTGGGCGAGATGCTGGCCAAGGGGCACGGGCGAAGCTCGATGATGTTTATGTCCGCGTGCGTGATAACGACGCAATTTGTGATCACGCTGATTGCGTCCTGGTCGGGACGGAAGGCCGGAGCGTGGGGCCGGAAGCCGCTGTTGCTTATAGGGTTCGGGATACTACCGGTTCGGGGTGTGCTTTACGTTCTGACGGCCAAAGCGTCCTTGCTGGTGGCCATTCAGGTGTTGGACGGCATTGGGGCGGGGATCTTCGGCGTTGTGTCCGTGCTCGTGGTTGCCGATCTGACTCGAGGCACCGGCCGATTCAATCTAGCGCTGGGCGCCATCAGCACAGCGGTGGGAATCGGCGCGTCCCTGAGCCAGGTGATCGCCGGGAGCATCGTTCACCGCGCGGGATTTCCAGCCGGGTTCCTCTTTCTTTCGGGTGTGGCGGCGGCCGCGTTCGCTATTCTTTATTTCTTCATGCCGGAGACGCGCGATACACAATCGGCGCACGAATGATCTCCCCCGCGGCTTCCCATTTCTTACTTACGCTGATTGTGGCCGTCAGCATCCTGCTGATGCTGATTCGCCCTCGAGGTATTCCGGAAGTCTATTGGATCGGCGGAGGCGCGGTCCTGTTGATCGGTCTGCGGCTGGTTCCGTTGAGGCTTGCGGGGCGAGCCGTGGCGGAAGGGACGGACGTTTATCTTTTTCTGATCGGCATGATGCTGCTGTCGGAGTTGGCGAGCGCGAACGGGGTCTTCCACTGGCTGTCGTCGGCCGCCGTCCGAAGCGCTAACGGCTCCCGCGCGCGACTCTTCACGCTAATCTACGGTATCGGAACCGTCGTGACGATCCTGATGTCGAACGATGCGACGGCCGTGGTGCTTACGCCGGCGATTCTCGCGGCGGTGCGCAAGGCGAAAGCGGAACCGCTTCCTTATCTTTTCGCGTGCGCTTTGATTGCCAATGCCGCTTCGTTTGTGTTGCCCATCTCGAATCCGGCCAACTTGGTTGTTTTTCGCGTCGGCATGCCTCCTCTGAAGCAGTGGCTGCTGTCGTTCGGCGTGCCATCGGTCGTCTCGATCGCGGCCACCTACGCCGTGCTGCGCTTCGTCTTTCGGAAGGAGCTTTCCTCGGACTTCGATGGGGCAGTGCCGGCCGAGCCGTTGCAGAGCGAGGGGAAACTGGTGCTGGGCGGGATACTTGTGGTCGTACTGGCGCTGCTCGCCGCTTCGGCGATGAAGAAGGATCTGGGTTTGCCGACCTGCTTGGCCGCGCTCGCCGTGACCGCCGCGGTTTCGATCAAGTCGAGGAGCAATCCGATCGGGCTTGCGCGTAGCATCAGTTGGGCGACGTTGATCCTGGTGGCCGGGCTCTTCATCATGGTGGACGCGGTGGAGAGCATCGGCGCGCTCGACCTGACGCGGTCGTGGCTGGCTTGGGCACAAAAGCTGGCGCCCGCGGCGGGAGCGCTGATAGTTGGGTTCGCGGTGGGCATCGGGAACAACCTGGTGAACAATCTTCCTCTGGGACTGATCGCTGGGGGCACACTCGAAGCCGCGCACGCGAAGGGTTTGATCGTCCATGCGGTCCTGATCGGCGTGGATCTCGGCCCGAACCTCTCGGTTACCGGATCGCTGGCAACGATTCTGTGGCTGCTGGCGCTGCGCAAAGAGAAACTGGATGTTAGTTTTTGGCGATTTCTTAAGCTGGGGGCGCTCGCGATGCCGGTTGCTTTAATGCTGTCGCTCGGCGCGGCGATCCTGATGGAATTGCTTTTCAAGGCCTCGTGATCTGTCAGGCCTGGTAGACCGTCGTGCCGCCCACCACGGTGCGGACGATTTCAAGATCCTTGATTTTCTCTTGGCCGACTGTGAAGAGATCGTCCGCGAGGACGACGAAATCCGCCAGCTTGCCCGGTGTGATAGATCCCTTGATCGTTTCCTCATGCGAGTTGTAAGCGCCGTTGAGCGTGTTGACGCGTAGCGCCTCTTCAATGCTGATGCGCTGGTTGGCTCCCCAGGTCTTTCCATCCCATCCGGTGCGCGTGACCATGCCCTGAATGGCCATGCGCGGATCGAAGGGTCCAGGATCGAAGTCCGAACCGGCCGCGACCACGATCCCGGCATCGAGAAAAGAGCGATAGGCCATGCAGTGCTTCATCATCTCTTCGCCGTAATATTTGAATTTGTCGGAGTTGTAATAGGCATACGACGTGAAGGGAGCGGGGACGCCGCCGACCGCCTTGATGCGCCGCACCAGATCGTCGTTGACGAGCGTGCAATGGGTGATCTTGGGGCGCGCGTCGGCGCGCGGGAAAAGTTTCTGAGCGCGCTCCACCGCCGTCAGAAACATATCAATGGCGACATCGCCGTTGGCATGGCAGTTGACTTGGATGCCGGCGCGATGCACGCGCTCGATCCATGCGTTGAGGTCGGCCTGCGTTTCGGTGACGTTGCCTTTGTAGGGCGGCGTGACGCCCGGATACGGCGTGCTCAGGGCCATGGTGCGCTCAGAGAACGAGCCATCGACGACGTGCTCGGAAGTGGCGCCCAACCGGATCCATTCGTCGCCGAAGCCGGTCTGGATGCCGGAGGCGATCATCGCTTCCAGCACCTTGCCGCTCGATTCGTAACTCACGCGATGCAGCAGGTCGCCGCGCGCGCGCACCTGCTGGAGAGCGAACAGGTCGCCATCCTCATGATGGACGCTGGTGACGCCGTAGCGCACGAACTGTTTGGAGATGAACGCCAGGCCGTCGCGGTTGCGCTGGAGCGTTTGTTCCGCGGTAAACACCGGTCGCTTCCCGACTTTGCGGAAGGCGAACATGGCGCGATCAGTCACGCGGCCGTTTAGGTTGCCTTCGGCGTCGCGGTCGAAGGTTCCGCCGGGCGGGTTGGGCGTGTTTTTATTGATGTCGGCCAGTTCGAGCGCCTTGCTGTTATAGAAGGAGGTGTGGCCGCCGCGATGGTGCACGGCGACGGGGTGGTCCTTCGAAACCTTGTCCAGATCGTGAACGTTGAGCAGGCGATTGTCTTTGACCTTGGTGTCGTCGAAGAAAAAGCCTTCCACCCAAGTGCCGGGCGGCGTCTGGGCGGCTTTCGCGCGGAGCTTTTCGACGATGCTGTCGATGGTCACGAACTCGACCACGTAGGGATTGCCGACCAGGACTTCGTAGAGCAGCGTGTCGCCGGGCGCGTGATTGTGGCAATCGATGAAGCCGGGAACGATGGTCATTTGTTTGGCGTCGAAGGTCTGGGTGTTTTTTCCCATAAGGGCCTTGATATCGGCGGAGGTTCCGACGGCGGTGAAGCGGCCGGCCTTGATGGCGAACGCCTCGGCCTTGGGCGCCCGGGAATTGACGGTGTAGACTTTGGCGTTGAAGACGATGAGATCGGCGTTTGTCGGGTCGTCCGGGGCGGCGGTGCTGGGCCACGCGCCGCCGGCTAGAGCGGCAATGCCGGCTCCGGTGAGGTTCATGAAAGCTCTTCGGCTGGTGGGGTGATTCGTCATCGGTGCGAGAATAACACAGTGAGCGGCGTTCTATAATCCGAATTGATGAACTGCCCGTTGCGTCGCCACCTGCGGGTTCTTCTGATTATTCCTGCCACGCTCTGTTCGCTTTTCGCAAGCGCGCCGGACTCATACAGATTTCGCCTCCACAAATTCGAACAGCCGATCGGCGTCGAGACCGATATCGTTTCAAAGCAGGGCGGGACGTTCGAGACCAAATCGACCTTCGAATTCACGGACCGCGGCACGAAGGTTCCGCTAAAGGCAACGCTGCGCTGTTCAGGCCGCTATATTGTGTCGTTCTTCGAGATTTCCGGCTCGACCTCCCGTTTCTCCAATATCAGCACGACGGTAAATGTCAGGGGCCGATCGGCAACGGTGAGCGACGGGAAATCGTCCCGCGAGATCGCCGTTCCACCGCGATACTTCCCAATCGCGGGGTACGCGCCCGCCTCATTGCAGGAGGCGCTGGTTCGCTATTGGAGGAGAAACGGCAGGCCCGCTCAACTCGCCACCCTTCCTTCGGGGACGGTGGAGATCAAGGAACGCGGCAGGGACACATTCCAGGTGGGAAGCGTTCGCGCGCATTTTCGGCGGTATAGCGTGCGCGGGTTGGTCTGGGGTCTGGAGACGCTGTGGATGGACGACCAAGACCAGCTTGCCGCCGTCGTAACGCGTGACGCTGAATTCGATCACTTCGAGGCAGTTCGCGAGATCTACGAACCGGCGATTGCCGCTTTTGTTTCCGCCGGGGCGCGCGATGAAATCGCCAGTCTGGCGGAGATCAATAAAGGGTTGCCGGGGCGGAGAATGGGCGTGCTCGCGATCACCGGGGCGACGCTCATCGATGGGCTTGGGAGCGCGCCCATTGGTCCGGCGACCGTCGTTACGCGGAACGGCAAGATTGTTGCGGCGGGACGAGCGGAGGGAATAACCATTCCGCAAGGCGCTGAGCGCG
>JBEKHQ010000053.1:0-9110 GCA_050012195.1 Bryobacteraceae bacterium
ATCCACGCGGACCAACCGGCCAATGCCGGGAATCACGAACACCCCGTTCTTTTTGGTCTCCCGAACGGCCAGGTCGGCGAATATTGTTACGAACTCCTTAGCCGCCTTGGTGGTGCTTCCGGTTGCGGTGGCGAGTTCTTTCACCATCTGAGACTGCGTTAACTTAGCTGCTGCCATGAACTTCTCCTTATGTGGTTCTCCCAATCTCCAGTGCGGCTATAAAACATAACCGTACAAATTTGTTTCTAAACAATAATACGGGATTGCTAGACCCGAAGTAAAGAGAAGAGTACCACAAAACCGCCGGTTTTCCTCAGTTTTTTGAGCTTGCGGCGGCTGAGAGGCCTATGGCGCGGCCTTTTGGAGCGTATTGATCGCCCGGAAGCTTGGATTTACGCGCTCCGGGCGGTTTTGGTGATGTTCAATCGATCATCCGAGGACGGGTTCGCTTCCGCCATGCCGGACGCGCCCAAGCCGAGCCGGAGGCGCAGTTCGGCGTCCAACCGCTCGCGGACGTCGGGATTCGCCACCAGATAGGCGCGCGCGTTCTCGCGGCCCTGGCCGATGCGCTCGCCGCCGAAACTGTACCACGAACCGCTTTTCTCCACCAGTTCCTGGACTACGCCCAGGTCCAGCAGATCGCTTTCGCGGGAAACTCCTTCGCCGTACAGAATGTCGACTTCAACTTCGCGAAACGGCGCGGCTACCTTGTTCTTGACCACTTTGATCTTGGTTCTGTTCCCGATCACCTTCTCGCCGTCTTTCAGCGCCCCCATGCGCCGGATTTCGACGCGGACCGAGGAATAGAATTTCAACGCGCGGCCGCCCGTGGTGGTTTCAGGATTCCCGAACATGACGCCGATCTTTTCGCGCACCTGATTAATGAAGATAAGCAAGGTATTCGTGCGTGCCACGATGCCGGTCAGTTTTCGAAGCGCTTGCGACATCAGCCGCGCGTGGAGTCCCATATGGCTGTCGCCCATTTCGCCATCCAGTTCCGCCTTCGGCACCAGGGCCGCCACCGAATCCACCACCAACACGTCGATGCCGCCCGAAGTGATTAGGGCCGAAGCGATCTCGAGGGCCTGTTCCCCGAAATCCGGCTGCGACACGATCAGGTTGTCCACATCTACGCCCAGGTTGCGGGCATACGCAGGATCGAGCGCGTGCTCGGCGTCGATAAACGCGGCGGCGCCGCCTACCTTCTGCGCTTGCGCGATGACATGCAGCGCGATGGTGGTTTTGCCGGACGACTCAGGTCCGAATACTTCCACGACACGGCCTCGGGGAAAACCGCCCACGCCGAGAGCCGAGTCGAGTGAAATGGAGCCGCTCGGAATGACGGCAACCGGGAGCACGTTGCGGGAGCCGAGGCGAAGCACGGCGCCCTTTCCGAACTGCTTGTCCATTTGGCTCAAGGCGGCGTCAATGGCGCGCTGGCGCGCGGCGATGTCGATCGGCAGGGATTGGTCTTTCACGCCAGGGTAGTGGAGGGCGCCCAGGCAACGTCTCAATGAATGCGCGGCCCTGTTAGGATACCAGTGATGGGCAACAATCGACCCGTGATCCGCGCGCCGCATGGCCGCGAAATCTCCTGCAAGGGCTGGCATCAGGAGGGCGCGCTTAGGATGCTCATGAACAACCTTGACCCCGAGGTTGCCGAGCGGCCGGACGAGCTGATCGTGTACGGGGGAACCGGCCGGGCGGCGCGCGACTGGGCGTCGTTCGAGGCCATCGTTCGCTCGCTTCGCGTGCTGGAAAACGACGAGACCTTGCTGGTGCAGTCCGGCAAACCGGTCGGAATTTTTCGAACGCACGAAGACGCGCCGCGCGTTCTGATTGCGAATTCCAATCTGGTGGGCCACTGGTCCAACTATGAAGAGTTCAATCGTCTGGAGCGGCTGGGGCTGATCATGTACGGCCAGATGACCGCCGGATCGTGGATCTACATCGGCAGCCAGGGAATCGTGCAAGGCACTTTCGAAACATTCGCCGCCGCCGCCAACCGGCATTTCCGGGGTTCGTTGCGCGGAAAGCTGATCGTCTCGGGCGGCATGGGGGGCATGGGTGGGGCGCAGCCGCTGGCCGCCACGCTGAACGACGCCTGCTTCATCGGCGTAGACGTGGATCCGGTGCGCATCGAAAAGCGCTTGAAAACCGGCTATTGCGACCGCATCGCTGGGACGCTCGACGACGCCCTCGCGCTGGTGAACGAAGCGCGTCAGCATGGAGAAGCCCTCTCGGTGGGGTTAGTGGGAAACTGCGCCGACGTGCTTCCCGAGCTGGTGCGGCGCGGCGTTGTGCCCGATATTCTGACCGACCAGACCAGCGCTCATGACGCTCTGAATGGTTACATTCCGAACGGAATACCGCTCGAGGACGCCCTCGCGCTGCGGTGCTCGAACCCGGATGAATACGTGCGGCGGTCGCTCGATGCGATGGCCCAGCACGTCAACGCCATGCTGGCACTGAAGCGCATGGGCTCGGTCACTTTCGATTACGGGAACAATCTTCGCGCGCAAGCCAAGCGCGGCGGCGCCGACGCCGCTTTCGAGATTCCCGGTTTCGTGCCGGAGTACATTCGCCCGTTGTTCTGCGAGGGGCGCGGGCCGTTCCGCTGGGCGGCGCTCTCCGGCTCGCCTGCCGATATTCACACCACCGACCGTCTGGCGCTCGAACTATTCCCTAACAACCCCGTGTTGGCGCGATGGATGCGCCTGGCCAAGGAACGCGTCCATTTTCAGGGTCTGCCGGCGCGCATTTGCTGGCTGGGCTATGGCGAACGCGCCGAGTTCGGACTGGCCATGAACGATTACGTTCGGCGCGGGAAGATTGAAGCGCCCATCGTGATCGGGCGCGACCATCTGGACGCGGGCTCGGTGGCGTCGCCTTATCGCGAGACGGAAGCGATGCTGGACTCTTCGGACGCGATCGCCGATTGGCCCCTGCTGAACGCTCTGGTAAACACGGCCGCCGGCGCATCGTGGGTCTCGATTCACAACGGCGGTGGCGTGGGAATCGGTTACGCGCAGCATGCCGGGATGGTGGTGGTCGCGGAGGGGACCGAGCGTTGCGGACGCAGGCTCGAGCGCGTGCTCACTTCCGACCCCGGCCTTGGAGTGATTCGCCACGCCGATGCCGGTTATCCGAAGGCCATCGAGGTGGCTCACGAGCGCGGGATTCGGATGCCGACGGACCCCTCGCCGTGAAGCTCGCCATACTCGGGTGCTCGCAACTGGTGACGCTGGCGGGTCCCGAGCGGCCGCGCACCGGCGACGAAATGGGCGAACTCGCGATCATCGCCGACGGCGCGATGCTGGTGGAAGACGATCGCATAGCGCGGGTGGGCGCGCGTTCCGAGATCGAGCCGCTGATCGGCGGCGATGTAAAGGTGATCGATGCCGACCGGCGAGTTGTGATGGCGGGATTCGTGGACGCTCACACTCACCCTGTGTTCGCGGGCAATCGCGCGAATGAATTCGAGCAACGCATTGCGGGCGCCGGTTATACGGAGATCGCGGCGGCGGGAGGCGGCATACGCTCCACCGTTCGCAAGACGCGCGCGGCCAGCGAAGAGGATCTCCTCGCCGCCACCGCTCGATACATTCGCTGGTTTCTCGAAAGTGGCACGACGACGATCGAGGCGAAATCGGGCTACGGCCTGACGCTCGAAGCCGAGTCGAAACTGCTACGGGTGATTCGCCGAATCGCGCCGCTACGGTGCGTTCCAACGTTTCTTGGCGCGCATGAGATTCCGGACGAGTATCGCGGCCGTTCCGAGGAGTATGTTCGGGTGGTGATCGAGGAAATGCTGCCCGCAGTCGCCGGCGCCAAGCTGGCCGAGTACTGCGATGTCTTTTGCGAGCCTGGGATTTTCAGCGTCGAAGACAGCCGGCGGGTGTTGACGGCGGCGCGCTCGCTGGGCTTGGGCGGGAGAATCCACGCCGACCAGCTTTCCAACTCCGGCGCGGCGGCCTTGGCGGGCGAACTGGGAGCTGCCACGGCGGATCATCTGGAGCACACCGACGCGCTCGGGATTCAAGCGCTGGTAGCCGGCGGCGTTCAGCCCGTACTGCTACCCGGTTCGGTGTATGCGCTGGGTTCCACGCGCTATCCCGCCGCGCGGGCGATGATCGAAGCAGGGCTGGCCGTGGTGCTCGCCACCGACTTCAACCCCGGATCTTCGCCCACGCCTTCCATGCCGATGATCCTTTCGCTCGCTTGCACGCAAATGAAGATGACGCCAGCAGAGACCATCACCGCGGCTACCATCAATGCGGCCTACAGCCTGGGGCGCGGCCGCGAGATCGGGTCGCTGGAACCCGGCAAATTCGCCGACTTCGTCCTTCACGATTGTTCGGATTATCGCGAGATCCCTTATTTCTTCGGAGTCCAGACCGCGCGCGCGGTTTACATCGCGGGGCGCGCGGCTATCGACCGTGGATGTGATTCCCCACTCGACGCATCCACGCCAATTCCTCTTCGTTCATAGGCCCGGCATCGATGGCTCTGAAGGCTTGCTCGGCTTGGTCCGCCGACGCGGGGCCGCTCATGCAAACATCCACCGAGGGATTGGAAAGTACGAAGCGGTAGCAATCGGCCGCGGTGGGAACTCGTTCGCCTGGAGGAACGTTCCTGGGATTCATTAATTGCCGCCAACTGGTGGCAGTGAATGCCACGGCGCCCGGCGATTCGCTGCGCGACGCGAGCACGGGAAAGACCTCGCGTTCGGCGCCGGTGTGCGCGGCGTTGTAGCGCACGTGGACGATGCCGATGTCCGGGTCGGCGGCCAGCTGTTCCACCAGGGGACGGTGATGCGTGGAGACCGCGATATGGCGGACGAGCCCGCGCTCGCGCAGCCTGGCGGCGGCGTCCAGAATGCGGCGCGGAGGAAGGTGATTCCACAAGCCCAGCAGGAGCACGTCGGCGAACTCGAAGTTCACTCGGCGAAGCGCGATTTCGACGCTCGGCGCCACCAGAGCGGCCACGCGCGAATACGATTGCAGCACCAGCACCATGCGGTCGCGCCGAGGCTTGAGGTTTCGAATAGCCTGGCCGAAGCCGCCGCGTCGAAAGCTTCCCCAATAGAGATAATTCGCCCCGCGCTCGAAAGCCTGTTCGACGGCGGCGCTGGGGACTCCAAAGCTGGCCGCCAAGCCGAGGCGTCCGACGTCCAAGCCAGTGCGGCCGAGGATTCTGCGCTCCATGCTTCTCAGTGTCGCGCGTTTTGAGAGGTACTCGCGCGATAATGTCAATCAAGAAGCGCCATGGCTGCGAACCTTACCATTCCTGCAATTTTGCTGTTTTTAAGTTCGGGCCCTGCGGTTCCGCAATCGATCCGTCCCACCCAAGACTTCCCGAAGTTTACGGGACGCTAAGTGACAATTACAACACCTCAACATGATCCCGATGACCCTGATGGCTTCTTTCCGCTGGCTCCAGCGTCCGTCTGTATTGAAGGGCCACCGCAACGGCAGTGCTATACCGCCCCGGAAGCATTTGGAAATGACCCCAAAGTCGCCCTGGTTGAGTTGGGGAAAAATGAGTATGCCCTTCTCTTCTCAGCAGCCAGCGGCGGAGTCAGTGGTTGGCAAATTTACTTTGCCCTGCTTTGCGCCGGAAAGGGAAGAAACCTTGACGATTTATTTCTGTCAGACGTATCGGTTTCCAATCAAAATCAACATGCATTTTGGAATGATCCTGAGATCTCTGAATCGCCGATTTTCTTGACAGCCGAATTCGTTTGGGGCCCGGACGAGGGACACTACGGCGAGCACCGCTACATAATCTCCGCGTATGTGCGAATGCCCTCGTCCCTTCTTGGCGGTTCCTACTACCAGCTTGCGGATCGGTACATGACCATCCACAAATCCGATTTAGAGGCGAATGCGGGCATTCTCAACTCCGAGAAGCAGGAGATCATCATCCGCCTCAAGCGCGTAAGGGCCGAAACAGACATCCAGCAGCGAGCGCCACGTTAGAAAGGCGCGCGTTAAGCCACTTAGCCGGCCATGCCTAAATACCGAAAGCCGAAGCGCTCCAACCGGCCGCGATCGAGCGCGTGACGGCCGTCCAGAACGATGCGCGAACGCATGCGTCCGGCGATCGCTTCCCAATCCAGTTCCCGGTATTGCTGCCACTCGGTGACCAGCACCAGCGCATCCGCTTCGTCGGCAACTTCTTCGGCGGTCCGGCAGCAGACGACGCCGATGTCTCCGTGCTCTTCGGCGAAGCGTTCGAGCGCCACCGGGTCGTGCACCTTCACCTTACAGCCCCGCTCCAGCAGCTTGCGAGCGATGTCGATAGCCGGCGCCTCGCGGAGATCGTCGGTATTGGGTTTGAAAGCGAGGCCCAGCAGTCCGACGGTGCGGCCTTTGAGAATCTTGAGCTCGCCCAGAAGCTTGTCCACCACCCGCTCGCGCTGACGCTTGTTGATCTCGCGGGCGGCCGCGACGATCGGCATGCTGAGGTTGTATTCGGAAGCGGTGGCAACCAGCGCCGAAGTGTCCTTGCCGAAGCACGAGCCGCCCCAGCCGAGGCCGGCCTGCAGGAATCGCGTGCCGATGCGAGCGTCCAGGCCGATGCCCTTCGCTACTTGCGTAATGTCGGCGCCCACCTTTTCCGCGAGCGTGCCGATTTCGTTGATGTAACTGATCTTCAATGCGAGAAAGGCGTTGGCGGCATATTTGATGAGCTCGGCCGAGGCGAGATCAGTGGAAATCAGAGGGACGGCGCCCACTTCTTCCGGGCGCGGCAAGTAGGGGGGCGGCGCGAACGTCTGATCGAGAATCGGCCGGTAGAGCGAATATAAGGTTTCAAGCGAGCGCTGATCGTCGGAGCCGATCACGACGCGATCCGGATAAAGGCTATCGCCGAGTGCCGTGCCCTCGCGCAGAAATTCGGGATTCGAGGCCACCGCGAAATGTCCGTTGGCTTTGCGACCGTTGTGCTGCTCGTAGGCTTCCCGGACCAGCGAACCCACCCAGTTGCCGCTGCCGATCGGGACGGTCGACTTATTGACCACCACTATGAAATCGCCCTTGTAGTGCTCTCCGATGCCGCGCGCGGCGGCGGACAAATACCTCAAATCGGGGCTGCCATCCGGCGACGGGGGTGTCCCGACCGCGATAAAGATCACATCCGCGTCCTGGACGGCGCCGGCGAGTTGGGTGCAAAATCGAAGATTCGGCTGGGCGCCGGCGAGCAACTCGGTTAAGAATGGCTCATAGATAGGCGTCTTGCCGTCTCGCAACAGCGCGATCTTTCTTTCGTCCGAATCAATACAAGTCACTTTGTGTCCGAGAAATGCGAGGCAAGCGCCCGTGGTCAAGCCCACATAACCGGTACCGATAATCGATACATTCATGCCGTTTTGTTGTCCCTTCCATACCGTACCATCAGGACCACGGAGTACAAAAGGCCGATGGTACCGAAAGCTGCGTTCGGCGAGACCCAGGCCGTCGTACTCCGCGAATTCGCCTCGGCTGATGCCGACGGCCTGGAGGTACCGGATCGCATCTCCTAAAGCCTCTGATCGCTGGTCCCATGATATGCAACACTAAGATTTAGAATGGCTTGGTTCACTCGAGATAAACCGGCGCTGAAGCCCGAGGAAGGCGAACGGCGCGTCCGCACGGAAGGTTTGTGGCTGAAGTGCGAGCACTGCGGGCAGATCATCTGGCGCAAGGCGCTCGAAGACAACTTTCAGGTTTGCCCGAAATGCGAACACCACGAGCGGGTGGACGCCCGCGCGCGGCTTGCGATGCTGTTCGACGACGGGCAGTTCGAGGAGTTCGACCAGTATTTGGTTTCCACCGATCCGCTCAATTTCGTGGATTCCAAAAGCTATCGCGACCGGCTGGCCGCGAGCCAAGCCGCCACCGAACTACGGGACGCCATCGTGTCGGGCGGAGGTAATTTGAACGGCCGGCGCGTGCACATCTGCGCCATGGAATCGAAGTTCATGGGCGGCAGCATGGGCACGGTTGTGGGAGAGATCATTACGCGCGCAGTAGAACGATCCTTGGAGCGCCGGGTTCCTCTGATCATCGTCTCCGCGTCCGGCGGCGCGCGGATGCAGGAGGGCGCCGTCAGCCTGATGCAACTCGCCAAGATTTCCGCGGCGCTTATGCGTCTGGACGAGGCGGGAATCCCTTACATCAGCGTTCTCACCGATCCCACCACGGGCGGAGTTACGGCCAGCTTTGCCATGCTCGGCGACCTGAATATCGCCGAACCGGGCGCTTTGATCGGCTTCGCCGGCCCTCGCGTGATCGAGCAGACCATCCGGCGGAAGCTGCCGGAGGGATTTCAAACCAGCGAGTTTCTGCTGCAACACGGTTTTCTGGACGACGTGGTGAAGCGCGCCGCGCTGAAATCCTATCTCGGCCAGGCGCTGGATTTCTTCCTGGCATGAGCTTTCCGGAACAATACAGGGCCGCGTTACTGGAGGCCATCCAGCACATCGACACGGCGCGAGTGGAGCAGGCCATCGAATGGTTCCGCGAAGCGCGGGACGGATCGAAACACATCTTCGTATGCGGCAACGGCGGCAGCGCCGCCACCGCGTCGCACTTCGCATGCGATATGCTGAAAGGCGCGAGCTACAACCGCGAGTCCCGCTTTCGCATCCTGGCGTTGACGGAATCAGTCGCGACTTTGACGGCCTATTCGAATGACGTTCATTACGACTGCGTTTTCGTCGAACAACTGAAGAACTTCGCCCAGGCCGGCGATTTGATGATGTGCATCAGCGGATCGGGCAACTCGCCGAACGTGGTGCGCGCCATGGAGTACGCTAATCAGATTGGATGCCGGACCATCGCGCTGACCGGCCGGGACGGCGGAAAGCTGGGACCGATGGCGCGGCTCAACATTCAAATCCCAGTGCCGCACATGGGCCGAATCGAAGACGCGCACATGATCGTGTGTCACATGATCGCGTATCGATTTATGGAATCCAGCTCGTAAGCTAACGCGAGCCTTACTCCGGTTTCTTGAACAGGTTATCGAACGCCGCGCGGGCGTCGTTGGGGGAACGTTGGGGTTGAGTCTGCTGCGCGGTTGAGCTGTGGTTGGCGGGCGCCGCGTCGCGCGCCACCGTAACGCGC
>JBEKHQ010000054.1:0-9104 GCA_050012195.1 Bryobacteraceae bacterium
AGCAGAACTTGAAATGGCATGTTCAGCCTTCCACGGCGCTCTCCGCGACCGGATGGCTGGCTCGCAGCAGGTCGCCTTTCCCTGGGGTCGAATTCACCGAAAGGGCCACGTGGTTTTTCGCGGCATAATAATCCATCAGTAACCGCGTGAGCGATCGCGAGTTCGAATCGGAACGGTCGACCGTACTATTGTCGGCGATTTCCAGCACAAAATCGCCGCGCGAGCGTTTCAATTGCACTTCGATGAGCGAGCATCCCGGGCGAGCCATCGCGTTCTCCAAGCCGCACTCGGCGATCTTGTAGAAGGCTTTGGCCAGCGGCGTGGGAACGTGCGCGGCGGGGTCTATCTGGAGCCGAAGTGTGCCATTGAAGCTCTTGCCCATCTTGCCGATCAACCGCTCCAGCGCGAAATGCAGGCCGGCGCGTTCCACGATGGAGGGGTTCAGCTCATTGCTGATGTCGCGGAGCTGTTCGATCGCTTGCTCGAGCATACGCTGAATCTCGGCCGTTCTGTCGTTCACTCCCGGCGCCAGCTCCCGGAAATCCATCCGCATCGCGTCCAGTTGAAGACCGACGGCGCTCAATACCTGGCTCACGTCGTCATGCAGAAGCCGCGAAACTCGCGCCAACGCGGCCTCATGTTCACTGATGGCCGCGAAGAGCATTTCCGCCAGGACAGGTTGCGAGACGCTGGACACGCTCTGGTCGTCACTTTCGGATCAGTACGCGTTTCACGGCCGCCACGATGTCCGACGCCATCAGTCCGTACTTCTGGAGCAGCTCTTCGGGCGTGCCGGATTCGGCGTAGGTATCCCGAATGCCGACGAACTCCATTGGACAGGGTTTCGTCTCCGCCACAACCTGCGCAACGCGGACCCCCAGGCCGCTGGCCACCAGGTGTTCCTCCGCTACCACAATGGCGTGCGTCTCCTTGGCCGCGCGCTCGATAGCGCTCCGGTCGAGCGGCTTGATGGAATACATATCGATCACGCGCGCGGAGATGCTTTCGGCTTCGAGCGATTCCTGCGCCCGGATGGCCTCGGCCACCAGCAGTCCCGTCGCGATAATGGTGACGTCGTGTCCGTCGATCAATTGCACCGACTCGCCGATTTCGAAGCGCTGGCTGGCCGCATGCACGATGGCAACCTTGGGGCGCCCCGCGCGAATGAAGACAGGGCCAACGTGCTCGGCGGCCCTGCGGACCAACGCGTGCATCGACACCTCATCGGCGGGGCAAAGCACGGTGAAACCCGGAAGCGAGCACGCCAAGCCTAGATCTTCGATGCTCATCTGCGAGGGGCCGTCTTCGCCGATCGAGATGCCGCTGTGCGTACCCACCACTTTCACGTTCACATTCGGATAGGCCGCTGTCACTCGCAATTGCTCGAAACCCTTGTTGATCGCAAAGCACGAGAAGCTGGACGCGAACGGAATCTTGCCGCTGGACGCGAGGCCGGAAGCGATGGCGAGCATGTTCGCCTCGGCGATCCCGCACTCGACGAAGCGATCCGGAAACTCCTTGGCGAAGAGACTGGTGAAAGTCGATTTGGAAAGGTCGGGGTCCAAGGCCATGATGTCTTTGTTCTCGCGGCCCAGCTCCACCAGCGCCTTTCCAAACGCCTCGCGAGTGGCCATGCCCAACTTCAATTCAAACTTGGTTTTCGTTTCCATCTACGCCAGCTCCAATAAAGCTTTTCCCATTTCCTCTTCGGTGGGCGCCGTGCCATGGAACTTGGGATTGTTTTCCATGAACGAAACGCCCTTTCCCTTGATCGTGTGCGCGATGATCACCGTCGGTTTGCCTTTACTCGCGGCTGCTTCCGAGAAAGCCGACTGAAGCGCCGGAATGCTATGCCCATCGATATCCAGGGTCTGCCAGTTGAAGGCGCGCCATTTTTCGGGCAACGGATCAAGCGGCATGATGTCGTTCACGAAGCCGTCCAGTTGAATGTGATTGTAATCCACGATCGCCACCAGGTTGTCTACGCCTTTGTCGCCGGCGAACATGGCCGCTTCCCAGATCTGGCCTTCCTGGATTTCGCCGTCGCCCAGGACGACGAACACTCGCGAGGGGCTTTGATCCAGCTTGGCGGCCAGCGCCATTCCGATGCCGATGGACAAGCCCTCGCCGAGCGACCCCGTGGATGCCTCCAGCGACGGAATGAAGCGCACGTCCGGGTGACCCTGATAAATGGATCCCAGCTTGCGCAGAGTGTTGAGCTGGTCCTTGGGCGTGTACCCGCATTCCGCCATCACGCTATAGAGCACCGGCGCCGCGTGGCCCTTGGACAGAATGAACCGGTCGCGATCCGGCCACTTCGGGTTGTTCGGATCGTGGCGCATCACGTCGAAAAACAACGTCACCACGATCTCCACCGCGGAAAGAGAACCGCCCGGATGGCCCGACTTCGCGTGCGTAATCATTTCCACGATCTCGCGCCTTACTTGTTTGGAGATCGCCTGAAGCTCGTCAACGTTACTGGTTTTTTTCATCGCCCTCTTCCAATGTAGCAACCAGCAGCGCGGGTATGTCGAAGCGGTGTTCGAGCTCGGCCGCCACTTCGTCCGCGGTAGTGAACAAGACCGCGTGAATGCCCATAGCCTCCGCGGCGCGCACATTTTCCGGGCGGTCATCCAGGAACAATGCCTGGTTGGGTTCAACGCCCAAGCCATCGAGCGAATGCCGATACATTCCGGGCGACGGCCTTGAAATCCCGAGGTCGCACGAGAATGTGCGGTGATCGAACCGCGGCAACCAATCGCACGTCTGAATGTAGTCGCGCACCGGCACGGGCATGTTGGATAAGAGCGCGGCTTGGAAGCCGGCCTGGCGGAGCCTGCGAGCCCATTCGGGAACCGACGGTGCCGGATGCGCCCAACTCGCGCAGTCGATTTCGATGAGTCCTTCCAGTTCCGCGTCTGGAATCGGTCGCCCTGCGACGGCTTGCCAATACGCCGCGGGCTCCAGCGCCGCCTCGTCGTACACCACGCGATATCGCCAGTAGCTTTCTCGAAAACGGTCGGTTGGGAATTCCAGAACAGCCGCCATGCGCTCGACCTCGGTCTGCGGTTGCGGTCGGCTGAGCACGTTGCCGTAGTCCAGGATGACGGCCTTCGGTCGAATTCGCATGTTCGTCAGGCCGACTTGATTTCGGTCCACAAGCGATCCCGCAGACGCTGCGTCGACGGATCCACGGTCTTCGCCCACTCGCCCCGCGCCACCACTTCCCGGCTTGGATACAAAGTGGGGTTGTCGCGAAAATCCGGCGGAAGAAGCTTGCGCGCTCCCGCATTGGTGGTGGTGGTTCGCGCGGTAACGGCGTTCGCGGCGGCGATGTCCGGGCGCAGCAGAAAATTGATGAACTGGTGCGCCAACTCCGGATGCGAGCTTTCGCGCAGAATCACGGAGGCGTCCGGATACACCGCGTAACCTTCCAAAGGATACACGAACCCGACTTCATTCGAGGAATCCATGGCCTGCTGCGCCGTGGTGTTCCACATGTGCGCGGCCAGCACGTCTCCGCTGACCAGTTGATCACGAGCTTCCGCGTTGAGATACGCGCGCACCAGCGGCTTCTGTCGCACCGCCTCCGCTTGCGCCTGGCCCAATTGCGCAGGGTCCGTCGTGTTCACGGAAAAGCCGAGCTTCTTCAAACAAGCGCCGAGGGTATCGAACGGATCGTCCAACATAGTCAATCGCCCGCGCAGGCGTGGATCCCACATGTCGGCCCAAGCACGCGGCGGCGGAATCAGTTTACGGTTGTAAGCGATGCCCGCCGCGGTAACCATGTACGGCACCGACCATTTCAGCTCCGGATCCCACTCAGGCTTCTGAAAGAGCCCTTCCAGCTCGGCAAGATTCGGCAACAGATCGCGGTGGACCGGCCCGATGAGATCGTTGGCCAGCATCGGCTTCACGATATAGCCCGTCGGAAAAACCAGATCCCAACCTGAATTGCCGCCCATCACGCGCGCCAGCATCTCTTCGTTGCTCTCGTAGATGCCGTAGCGGACGCGAACTCCGAATTCTTTCTCGAATTTCGGCACCGTATCGGGCGCGATATAGTTCGACCAATTGAAAACATTCAGCCGCGGCCGCGCGTCGCGAGTGCAGGCCGCTAGCCCCGTGGCGCCGAGCAGAAATATCCGTCGGTTCACGTCGTTCGCAGCCTTTCCGACAGCAGGATCAGGGATCCGAACCCCACCACGATCAGCGCCGAGATCGCGTTCACCACCGGATTGACGCCCCGTCGCGCTATGGCGTAGATCACCATGGGAAGCGTCTCGGAGTTCACGCCCGCGACCAGGCTGGTGATCACGTAGTCGTCGAAAGATACCGTAAAGGCCAGCAACGCGGCCGCGATCACACCCGGCAGGATCACCGGCAGTGTGACATGCCGAAACGCCTGCCACTCATTGGCGCCCAGATCGAGCGCGGCTTCTTCGAGTTGTCCGTCCATGGTGCGCAGCCTTGCGATCACGATGACCACCACGTACGCGATCGAAAAAGCCATGTGCGCCAGGATCACCGTATGCATGCCCAATTGCACGCGCAGAAAGCGGAAGATCCATTGGTAGAAGGCGAGCAGCGAAATCCCGGTGACGATTTCAGGCGTCACCAACGACAAATACAGCGATCCCGCCAGCACCGGAGAACTGCGCTTCCACAATCCGTACGCGCACAGCGTGCCGATGATGGTGGAGGCGACGGTTGCCACGGTTGCGATAATCAGGCTGTTCCACGACGCTTCCATCAACTGCGAATCTTCGAGCGCCGCGTGGTACCAGTGCATCGAGAAGCCCTGCCACACCGTGAAGCGCGATTGGTTGAAACTGAACGCCGCCAGGATCAACAGCGGGAGATGCAGGAACAGGTAGGCAGCCAGCGCGTAGATCGCCAGCGCCAGTCCGCGCCGCTTCACAGCAAGCCTTCCTGATCGCGCCGTATGAAGGTCATCAACAGAGCCATCACGATCACCATCAGTGCCAGCGAAATTGCCGACCCGAAGGGCCAATCGCGCGCGTTGGTGAATTGGTTCTGGATCAGGTTGCCGATCATGACGGATTTTCCGCCGCCCAGAAGATCCGGCGTAAGATACGCGCCCAGGCAGGGGATGAACACCAGGATCGTGCCGGCGCGAATCCCGGGCGCGCATAACGGAACCACCACGCGCGTGAGCGTCACCCAAGGCCGCGCACCCAGGTCAGCCGCAGCTTCCAGGAGATTGGGGTCCAGCCGCTCCAGCGTCGCGTACAATGGCAGCACCATGAACGGCAAATATCCGTACACTAAACCGAGAACCACCGCGCCGTTGTTATAGAGCAATGGCAGCGGATCGTGAATCAGCCCCAGCTTTTGGAGCACCGTGTTCACCAGGCCCGTGTCGCGGAGCAGAAACATCCAGGCGTAGGTCCGAACCAGAAAGCTGGTCCAAAAAGGTAGAATCACCAGGCTTAGGTACAGGTTCTTGCGTTTGCCGGATCGCGAGACGAACAGCGCCAGCGGAAATCCGAGCAGCAAGCACAGAATGGTGGAGATCCCGGCCACCCAAAAAGAGCGCCACAAGATCGCGAGGTAAATCGGGTCCGCCAGCCGCTGGTAGCTTTCCAAAGTCCAGGGCGGGGAAATGCCGCCGTAGACGCCGCGCGTCAGGAAACTATACGCGCAGACGATGGCCAGCGGCGCCAGGAACAGCGTCAGCATCACGGTCCAAGATGGCGCCAGGAACCACGCGCGCAGCCGCTTCATTTGAACGCCAGTTCATCGTCGGGCCGCCACCAGATGTACACCGGTTCGGCGGCCGCGAAGGTCCCGTTTAGCCTCGAAACCTCCGCAACCACGGTTTGGCCGTTGTCCAATCGCGCTTCCACGTGCACGCAATTGCCGAGAAAGGTCGACTGCACAACCGTGGCGGCGCGCGATCGGGCGGCGCCGTCGGGATTCTGCTTCGCGATGCGCGTGGCTTCCGGACGAACGCCGACGTCGTCGATCCAGTTCAACCCGCCCAGGAACGACGCCACGAAACGCGTCTGCGGGCGGAGATAGACTTCTTCGGGCGTGCCCACCTGCTGCAGTTTTCCGGCGCTCATCACTCCCAGCCGGTCCGACACCGACAGCGCTTCTTCCTGGTCGTGCGTAACAAATAAGAACGTGATGCCGACTTGGCGCTGGAGGTTCTTCAACTCGGCGCGGACTTGCTTGCGCAGGTTTGGATCCAATGCCGAGAGCGGTTCGTCCAGCAGCAGAACATCCGGCGTGAGCACCAGCGACCGCGCCAAAGCGACGCGCTGCCGCTCGCCGCCCGAAATCTCGGACGGATAGCGCGCTTTCTTCCCGCTGAGTTGGACCAGATCCAATATCGCGTCCACCCGCTTCTCAATATGATTCTCGGCCCGCCGGCGCAGGCCGAACTCGATATTCTGCTGCACCGTCAGGTGCGGAAAGAGCGCGTAATTCTGGAAAACCGTACTCACGTTGCGCTGGTACGGCTTCAGGTGTTGGATGCTCGCGCCCTGCAGACGAATCTCGCCGGAGGTCGGCTCTTCAAAGCCGGCGATCATTCGTAAAGTAGTGGTTTTACCGCATCCGGATGGGCCTAGCAGCGCGAAGAACTCGCCGCGCGCCAAGCTCAGTGAAACGTCGCTGACGGCCCGATGGGTCGGAAAATGCTTCGAGACGTCGCGAAGCTCGAGGACGCGTTCTCCAGTATCCTTGCTCACGTTGCAACAACCGCCGGGTGTTTTATTATAAGCTGCGGGCGAACGGAGACAAACACCTATTCGCCCGCGCTTGCGATCACTTGGCGGAGTTGAACCGCTTGTCGATTTCCGGCCAGTTCACCACGCTCCACCACGCGCCGATGTATTCCGGCCGGCGGTTCTGATACTTCAAATAATAGGCGTGTTCCCACACATCCAGGCCCATGATTGGAAAATGCCCTTCCAGCACTGGGCTGTCCTGATTGGCCGTGGAAATGATCTCGATGCCCTTGCCGGTCTTGACGAGCCAAGCCCAGCCTGATCCGAATCGCGTAGTAGCCGCGGCGTTGAATTTTTCCTTGAACTGGTCGAACCCGCCGAACGTGCCGGTGATGGCTTGCCCGACGTTTCCGCTGGGACTTCCACCGGCGCCCGGCGCCAGGATCTGCCAGAACATACTGTGGTTGATGTGGCCGCCGCCGTTATTGCGAACCGCCGTTCGAATGTTCTCCGGCACTAGCGCGCAATTATTGGCGAGCAGTTCCTCCACTGTTTTGCCTTGCAAAGCCGGCGCCGACTCCAGCGCTTTGTTCAAATTGGTAACGTAAGCGCCGTGGTGTTTGTCGTGATGGATCTCCATGGTCTGCTTGTCGATATAAGGCTCCAGCGCGTCAAACGCGTAAGGGAGCGGTGGAACGGTGAATGGCATGGTGTTTTCTCCTGATGGTTCCTTCAGCCGGCGAATCCGCCGGATTTCTCAAAAGCATCGGCGAGGCGGAACATCCCGGTCTCGTCGAAATGCCGGGTCAAAATCTGCATCCCGACCGGAAGACCCGCGGCGGTTTTCCCGCACGGCACGCTCATGCAGGGAATGCCGGCCAGGTCGCCGGTGATGGTGTAAATGTCGGAAAGATACATTTCGAGCGGATCGTCGATTTTCTCGCCGATCTTGAATGCCGGGAACGGCGACACCGGTGCGACGATCGTGTCCACTTCGGAAAACGCCCGCTCGAAATCGCGCGCGATCAGTGCGCGAACCTTTTGGGCTTTCAGATAATACGCTTCGTAATAACCGTGGCTCAGCACATAGGTTCCCAGCATGATGCGGCGCTTGCATTCAGCTCCGAATCCCGATCCGCGCGTGGCCCGGTACATGTCGCTCAGCGTTGTCGCTTCGGCGCGCTTGGTGTAGCGCACGCCGTCGTAGCGCGCCAGATTCGAGCTGGCCTCGGCGGTCGCGATGATGTAGTAGCACGCCACCGCATAGCGCGTGGCAGGCAACGAGATCTCGCGCACCTGGCAGCCGAGTTTCTGCAAGCGGTCGACGCCCTTCGCGATCAGGTCGCCCGTTTCGCTCGCCAAGCCGTCGAAATATTCCTTCGGCAGTCCGATTTTCGTTCCCGCAACCTGGCCATCCAACTGGCCGACGTAATCGGGGACCGGCGCGAAGGCGGACGTGGAATCGCATTCGTCGCGGCCCGCCATGGTTCGTAAAACAAGCGCGGCTTCCCGCACCGTGCGTCCGAACGGGCCGATATGATCGAGCGAGCTGGCGAACGCCACCAGACCGTAGCGCGAGACCCGGCCGTAAGTCGGCGTTACCCCGACCACTCCACAAAAGGATGCCGGCTGGCGAATCGATCCGCCCGTGTCCGATCCGAGCGCCACTACCGCCGTCCCTTGCGCCACCGCCGCGGCTGAACCTCCGCTCGATCCGCCTGGAACGCGATCGGAAGCGTGCGGATTCCTCACGGGACCGAACGCGGAATTCTCATTCGACGACCCCATCGCGAACTCGTCGCAATTGGTCTTGCCGATCATAACCGCTCCGGCCTGCTCCAGCCGCGTTACCGCCGTTGCGTCGTACGGTGGAACATATTTTTCAAGCAAACGCGACCCGCACGTGGTTCGAACACCCTGGGTGACGATGACATCCTTGACAGCCACCGGCACGCCCGCCAGAGGTCCCGGATCTTCGCCCGCCCAGATCCGCCGATCCACGCGTTCCGCCGCGGCCAGCGCCCTTTCCGGCGAAAAAAGCAGATAGGCGTTGGTCTTGGGATTCTCTGCTTGGGCAAACTCGAGCGCCGACTGTGCCAGTTCCACCGCGCTGAACCGTCGCGCGTCCAGCCCTTGCCGCACCTGCTCCACCGTGAGTGTCGCGAGTTCGGAAACCGTGGCGCTCATCGTTCGATCACCCTGGGAACCTTATAGTAGCCTCCGCCCGCCAGCGGAGCATTGGCCAGCGCCGCCTCGTTTCCAAGCGTCGCGCGCTCGCGATCCTCCCGCAAGGTGGCCGTCTCCTCGGCTTCGTAAAGGACCTGCGCCATCGGCTGCACGTTGGACGTGTCCAGTTCGTTCAAGGTGTCAATGTGGTTCAGAATCTCGTCCAGATCCTCCGACAGC
>JBEKHQ010000055.1:0-9032 GCA_050012195.1 Bryobacteraceae bacterium
GAATCTTCTGCGTGGCTGGCCCGCTCAGCGTTTCCCGCGCTTCATCCACTGCCCCCAACAACTCCAGGTCAGCCGCGGTGTAACGTCTTGCGAACCGGTTCCGCTGATAGATCCGCTCCTGCACCTGCCCGTCTTTCTGGTAGCGGGCGATCAACCGGGTCACTTGCCCCCCGGCTCAGTCCCGTCATCGTGGCGAGGTACCGTCGTAGCAGACCCTTGGCTTCACGCTTCTGCTTCCAATACTGCTGACACAATGTCCGCGTCACCCATCCGTAGACCTCCTCGCGCTCAGTCGCCTCCAAATGCACCTCCTGGCTCGCTTGCAAGAATGCCCGGATCTGCTCCAGGCTCAATCCCTCTGTGTTCTCCACGCTGATGTTCAATCCCCAGCATGCGAGGCTCGTCCCCCTTCAGGCTCATTCTGCGTTAGAAACACATCCCCGCTTCAGGCTCATCCTGCGTTATACAAGACTGAAGTCCATTCTAATCTCAGTCGCGCCTCGCACTACAATTAAGAGGAGGACCTCCGTCCGCTGGATGTGCAAACCCCCGCTATGGCCCGCGCTGGCCTGCTGCTTGGCACTGGCTCTCCAAGCCCAAACGCCGCCCCATCCGAACTTCACTCAGGACGTCGCTCCGATTCTGCGGGAACACTGCATCGTTTGTCATCACACCGGCGGTGGCGCGCCATTCTCGCTGGTCGAATTCCCGGACGCGCGCAAGCACGCCGCTGAAGTCGCGGAGGCCACTCATAGCCGCCACATGCCGCCTTGGCTGCCGGAGAGCGGTTACGGCGATTTTGAAGGCGAGGATCGGCTGTCGGAGGCACAGATCAGCCTCATCTCGAAATGGGTTCGCGCCGGCGCACCCGAAGGACCACCCGAGGCGCTTGCCGCCGCGCCCGCCTTCGCCGATGGATGGCAGCTTGGTCCGCCCGACTTGATCGTCGATGCCCCCGCGCCGATCACCGTGCCCGCCGCCGGCCGCGACGTTTTCTGGAATTTCATCCTTTCGCCGCAACTGACCGCCACGCGCTACGTGCGGGCCATCGAGATTCGAACCGGCAACAACCGCATCGTGCATCACGCCAATATGCTGGTGGATTCCTCGCGATCGGCGCGCGCTCACGAGACGACGCCCGGCGCGGGATTTCCCGGCATGGATCTGACACTGGAACGCATCGCGCTCGACTTCGACAGCCATTTTCTTTTCTGGAAGCCGGGCAACGTTCCTTACTCCGAACCCGATGGTTTAAGCTGGCGACTCGATCCCGGCGCCGACCTCATCCTCAACACGCACATCAAACCGGACGGCAAGAGAGAACAATTTCGCCCCTCGGTTGGTCTGTACTTCACGTCAAAGCCGCCCACGCGCTTTCCGCTCCTGATCCAACTCACCGGCGACGACGCGCTCAATATCCCGCCCGGCGTTCGCGATTTCAGCGTGGCCGATAGCTTCACTCTGCCCGTGGATGCCGACGTCCTGGCGGTCTATCCGCACGCGCACTATCTTGGGAAGCTGCTGGAAGGATACGCGGTGTTGCCCGGCGGAGCGCGAAAGTGGCTGATCCGCATTCCCGATTGGGACCCCGACTGCCAGGCCGTGTATCGCTACCTTCAGCCCCTTTTCCTGCCGCGCGGATCGGTGATCTCGATGCGGTACGAATTCGACAATTCGGCGGCGAATCCCAATAATCCGAATCATCCGCCGAAGCGAGTGCGGGGCGGCAATCAAGCCACCGACGAGATGGCGCATTTATGGCTGCAACTGCTACCGCGCGGGGTGGGCGATTCGCGGCCGGCGATCGAAGAAGCTCTTATGCGACATCGCATCCAGAAAAATCCGGCGGATTTTCTCGCGCATCTGCGGCTGGGTGGCTTATTGTTGGCGACGATGAACGCTAGCGCCGCGGAGTCGGTCCTGGCCGCGGCGGTGCGCCTGGATCCACGTCATCCCGAAGCGCACAATTTGTTGGGCGCCGCGCTAGCTGCGAGTGGCCGGACTGTCGATGCGATCGCTGAGTTTCAGCTCGCTCTGGCGGCGCGCCCCGATTATCCCAACGCGCGGCTGAATCTCGCCAACGCGCTCGCCCGGTCGGGCCGGTTTGACGAGGCGATCGAGAATTTTCAAAAGATATTGGCGGAATATCCGGACGACGCTGTTACCAAGGATCGGTTGGCGAAGACCTTGGCCGCGCGCGAGAGGCAGGCTTCGTCTCACTGATTACTGACTAAACTGCGAGACTTGATGCGGCAGAATTTGTGGGACGCTGTTAAATTCCCGGATCTGGACCACCGTCGGGGGCGGTCCGGACCATCCGAGCGCCTTGAGCGGAATCTTGATATCCAAGAAGCGGTCCTGAACTGCGATCGGTCCGCCGAACGGACTAGGGAGGCTGCTGTTCAATATTGTGTTCCCGATTTGGACTCCGCGCGTCGGCTGCGTCACCCACAGGGAATACGCGACGAAGTAGCGATAGCTGTTGGCTTTCCCGTTACTGTCGAATGTTGACCGAGTTTCCACCTGAGCCTCTGCCTTGAGTTCAAACGCCTTCTGCGCCTGACCGGGTCCACCAAGCTGCACGACCATTACGGGAGGGCCGGGTGGGACGCCCGGGTCGACCATCGGCGCGTTGCCAGTCTTATGAATCTCCGATCCGGGGTCGGGAAGAGCCGACCCGCTCTCGAAGCGAACGTTCAGGAAAGACTCGTCTACCGTCGCCTGCATCTTCCAGGGCAGTTGGGCGGGCTGGAAAGCCTGCGTGTTGAGTCCGGCGTAGGGGATGCGCGACCAGGGCGACTGGGCGCGCGCGAAGGCTCCGTCGTCGGGCGGCAGCAGGGCCCACAACGAGTTCTGATCGATCCGGGTGTTACTCATCGATTCGGCCGCGATCTTCCACTGACCGTCCTCGAGCGCGTACTTCACGGTGTGGTACGTATATGACGCGCCGGGTTCCCCGGTCCGGATGAACCTGCCGATGAGCACGGCATCGTCTTTCTGTACTCGAACGACCAACGGTTCGTACCGGATGGATGGGTCGTGAAATCCGCCTTGGAGAATTCTCCGTCTGGCTTCTTCCGGCATTTCGGCGAGCCGGCTTTTGGATTGCAGATTCAGCCATAGCTGGCCATCGCCATTTCGGGCCGCCGTCTCGAGCGACTTGTAGGCCGCTTTCACGGCGTCCTCGGGCGCATCGGCCGCGCTTACCAGCCCCGAAAGACAGAGCGCGATCGCGGGAAGCCACTTACTTCGGCCAAATCTGACTGAGCACTCGAACAGCATTCCCACCCAGAATCGACCGTATATCGGAATCGCTGTAGCCCCGGCGGATGAGTCCCTCGGTCAGATCGAACATTCGCCGCGGATGGTCGAGTCCCTTGACCGCGAGGCGTCCGTCGGGGTCCACGTGATAACCGTAGCGTTCGAAATTCGGCTGGTTGGTGGGCTGAAAGCCGCCGCCGATGGGATTCGCGTTTCCGACGATGTCCAGATCGCTGCCGACGGCGAGATGTTCCACGCCCACCAGCTTCCGGGCGTAATCGAAGTGATCCAACACGTGCTCAATGGTCACCGGTTCGCGGTCTCGCACCATGAAGCGGATGAAGTTGATCCCCATGACGCCGCCTGTCTTCGCCATTTTGCGGATGGCTTCGTCGGTTTTCAAACGCATGTGGCCGGGCATCAAGGCGCGGCACGCGGCGTGGGTAAACAGGACGGGTTTGGTGGCGGCGTCGAGCGCGTCCAGAGTGGTTTGATCGCCGCAGTGCGACACGTCCACCGCCATGCCGACCTGCTCCATGCGTTTCATAATCGAGAGTCCGAAAACCGAAAGGCCGCCGTCGCGCTGTTCCAGAAATCCGCTGCCGATTCGGTTATTGAAGTTATACGTGAGCTGCGAGAGGCGCTGGCCCAGGCCGAAGAATTCATCCACGTCAACGGGCATGCGAAAGTGCGTGGAGTTTTGCAGCGTCAGCAGGATGCCGATCTTCCTGGATTTGTGCGCACGGTCGAAATCGTCCGCATGGTCGATGCGCGTGAGCCACTCGCTGTAGCCGGCCAGGAAACTGTTCCATTCGGCGAAGAAGCGCAGTCCTTCGGTGTAGTCGTTGGCCGAGTAACCGAGCGCGAAGGCGTCGATTCTTGATCGCTGATAAGTGCCGGCGTCGGCGGCGGTGAAGCTACCCGGCTGATGCAGCCAGCGGTCGATTCTGGGCGGCTTTTCGGAATAATCCTCGAACCGAAATTGGTTGAGCAGGTCGACCACCGGCCCTTCCTCGACAATGCGAATGGCGCGCGCCGAGTATTCCGCCGGCGACTGCGCGAACAGCGCGAATCTTCCACGCAGGATCGCTGGAGCGACGGCCAGCGCGCCGCCGAGGCGCTGGATCGCACCGCGTCTGCCTATAACCGGAAAACTCATGGGACTCATCCATATTACGCTGTAGTCGAGTGCCCGAACTACCCGACATTGTGGTCTATATCGAAGCGATCGAGCAGCGCATCTTGAATCAGCGGCTCGAGCGCGTGCGAGTGAGCAGTCCTTTTCTGTTGCGCACGGCGGACCCGCCGCTCGGCGCTGCCGAAGGGAAGACAGTCCGCCGACTGCGCCGGATCGGCAAGCGCATCGCGATCGGGCTGGATGACGATCTTTGGCTGGTGTTGCACCTGATGATCGCAGGGCGCCTGCATTGGCGCCAGGCTGGAGTGAAGCTCGCGGGCCGGCTGGCGCTGGCGGCGTTCGATTTTCCCGATGGGAGCTTGCTTCTTACCGAAGCCGGATCGCGGAAACGCGCGTCGCTGCACGTGGTGGCGGGGGAAGCGGCTTTGGCCGCGCTCGACCCGGGCGGACTGGAGGTGCTTAAAAGCGATTCGGCCGCCTTTGCCTCGGTTCTGACATCGGCGAATCACACCTTGAAGCGCGCCCTCACCGATCCGCGAATGTTCAGCGGTATCGGCAACGCCTATTCCGACGAGATTCTGTTCGAGGCGCGCCTCTCGCCGGTCACGCTTACACGGCGGCTGACGCAAGAAGAAATCCAGCGGCTGTTCGACGCCACGCGGAGGATGCTCAAGCAATGGACGGATCGATTGCGATCCGAAACCGGCGGGCGTTTCCCCGAGAAGGTGACGGCGTTCCGCGAGGGCATGGCCGTTCATGGACGCTACAAGCAGGCCTGCGTCCGCTGTGGCGCAAAGATCCAGCGCATCCGTTACGCCGCCAACGAAACCAACTACTGCGCGCAGTGCCAGACCGGCGGGAAGCTGCTGGCCGACCGCGCGCTGTCGCGTCTTTTGCGCGAAGACTGGCCGAAGACGCTCGAAGAACTGGAGCTGCTGACTAGCGGCGGACGATGACTTCGCGCAGATGGTCGCGGGTCAGGAAAAACTTCACCGAATCGAAGTTCTGGAAAAGCTTTTCCAAGCTGCGGTTGTTGAAGTAGTGCGCCGGCCGCTCCTGTCCGCGCGGCAGCAAGGACATGCTGCGAGGGCCCGCGATGCGATAGGAATATAGGGGCGCCGATACGGCCTTCTCTTCGGCGTGGAAGAAGGCGAGCAGATAGGACGCGGGCCGAAGAATCTGGCAGAGCCGATCCACGGTTTGCTGGAGCAGCGACGGCGACAGAAATTGCAATGTATCCCAAACCAAGGCGCCATCCAAACTCTGGTCGGGGAAATTCAAGGACTCTTTGAGAAAGAAAGCCACCCGCTCGGGATCCGACTGGTTCTGAACGAAATCGCCGTTGCCGCCGAAAGCCTCCTCCAGAGTACGCAGGATATCGTTGGAATAAATCCGATGCCCCAGCGACGTGATGAAGGTGATATTGTCCTGGCTGGCGCCCGCCAAATCGAGGATGGAAAGGCTAGTCTCGTCCTTGATGGAAGAGAAGAATTGATCCAGGCCATGGCTCGCGCGGCTTTGCGGCTGCGCGAGGGAACCCGCCCTCTTCCCCGCCGAGTGCAGGGAAGGCGCAGCCGTGTCCGTCTTCCAACGGTCTCTCAGCAAGGAGCGCCTCTTTCCCCGAGATCGAAAAGCTCTAGTACTTCAACTCGCCGGCTATCGGCGCAACGGCGGAAGCCACGTTGGGAGCGGGAGCGGGAGCGGGAACCGGAGCGCTGGCGGCGGCGGCTGCCTTTGGAACGGGAACTCCCGCCGGCTTGGCTTCGGGCCGAATGATATCGATACTGCCCTTGAAGAATGCCCCATCTTCGATCACGATCCGCGCGGTCTTGATGTCGCCGACCAGCTTCGCGTCCTTGCGAATGTCGATCTTGTCGGACGCGTCGACGTTGCCATGGATGGTGCCGAGCACCACGACTTCACGCGCCTTCACTCCCGCCTGTAGTTTGCCGTTGGGGCCAACCGTCAGACGGTGCTCATGAAGCTCCACGGATCCATCGATTTCGCCATCGATCGTCAGATCTTCACGGCTGAAAATCTGGCCTTTAATCATGACGGACTTTCCAATCACAGCCGGACCACGGGTCTCGGAGGTGTGATGAGTGATAACTGCGGCGGTAGACATGCTGGGATTCTCCCTGATCGGGTTTGCCGCGGCCGGGGTCGCGGTAGGCTTAGGCGGATACTCTTCTTCTTTCTTTTTATTCCACATGCAGGAAGGCTGCCTCCTTAAAACATTACGACTTCACCATGGTACTACGCAAATCGTCCCGAAGTCATGGAATCTTTACGGCGGGGCACGGAAGCCCTGTCCAGGGTGAATGTAACGCAAATCGCTACCGTGCCTCCGCAGGTTTTGCGGTAGGTGGGATAATAGGAATCGTGCCCAAGGTGAAGGATCTAGACCAGCGCCTGGCTCGGACCGAGCAACAGCTTCGCCTGTTGCAGAAGATCAGCCGCTGCATGGTGCGCGAGATGAGTTTACAGGCCGCGCTGGATGGAGTTGTCACTTTAGTGGTGGACTTCATGGAGTGCGATTCCTGCCTACTGTACCTGTTGGCTGACCACGAACTGGTGCTCCGAGCCACCAATCGACCCGATCCGACGGCGCTTGGCAACGTCAAGCTGGCGCTGAGCGAAGGCTTGACCGGCTGGGTGGCGCGCGAGAAGCGCTTGCTGTCGATCTCCAAGGAGGCCTATCGCGACCCCCGGTTCAAGTTCTTCTCCGATCTGCCGGAGGATACCTACGAAGCCTTTCTGTCCGCGCCCGTCATTTCGCGCCACGGCGTGGAGGGCGTAATCAACGTGCAGCATCGCGATCCGCATCCGCACACCGGCATGGAGATGGAACTGCTCACCACGGTCGGCGAACAGGTGGGCTGTCTGCTCATGTTGTCGGACAGCTCGGGAAAGTCGGGCAGGGAATCCTCGGACCTGGTGCTATCTTCGGGTATTCAACGTGGCCCTCGAAGCTAGGGTTGTTTCCGCAATTCTTGCAATCTTCCTGCTTCCCTGTCCGGCGCAAGCCGAAGAGCGCTGGAGGATTCAGTTCTTCTACGATAAGCCCGATTCCGTGCTCCAGATCAGCGATCTCGAATGCCCGACGGCGCGGCACTGCGTCGCGTCCGGCTGGATTGTGGATAAGAAGGGCCGCGAGAAGGGCGCGCTCTTGCTGACCTCCGATGGAGGCGAGCACTGGTCGCTCGAAGAAGTCGGCGAACATCCTCTTTCGATTTTTCTTCTCAACGACTCGTTGGGTTGGATGGTCACGGATCGCGGTATTTGGTCGACCGACGATGGCGGGCCAACCTGGACCAAGCAGCTCGCTGTCAAGGGAATGCTTCGAGCGCATTTCGTGAACGCGGAGCGCGGGTTTGCGATCGGATCTCCGAGAGCGATTTATGAAACCGTCGACGGCGGCAAGAAATGGACCAAGCTGGCCGCCGCGGAACGAGAGCCGGCGGCCAGCATCAACACGGTTTACGACTGCATCGCGTTCTTGGGAGAGCACGGCGTAATCGTCGGCAAAGTGGCGCCGCAGCAAGATGGGCGCGACCCGATCTGGCTCAATCCGGCCACCGCGCGCGCGCAGCGGCAACAGAACTCCACCAGCATCATGCTGGAAACCTTCGACGGCGGCAAGACCTGGAAATCGTCCGTAAATCCGACGTTTGGCGATGTTACCGAGATGCTTATCACCAAGAGCGGTTTCGCGCTGGCTTTAGTGGAATACCACGATTATTTCTCGTTGCCGTCGAGCGTGCTCAAGGTGGAATTCGGAGTAGCCAAGCCACTGGTCGTTTTTGCGAAGCGCGATCGGGCGGTCAGCGACATCGCGCTGCTGGATGACGGCGGAGCGCTGCTGGCTTCTATCCAGCCTCCCGGCAATTCCAATCAGGTTCCGATTCCCGGAAAGCTGCGAATGTTGCGCAGCAAGAACCTGAGCGATTGGGCCGAGGAGGAAGTGGACTATCGAGCTGTCGCGCAGCGAGCGGTGATTGCGGCTCCGGATTCAAAACATGCTTGGGTGGCCACCGATACGGGCATGATTTTAACGGTAACCCGCGACGAGAACGCGGCACGGTAACGGAAACAAACAACTGCGCGAGCTTCTGTTTTATCCACATTTTGTTCACAATTGTTTCCGTATAAAGCTATGATTCCACATAGGATAAAAGCTTTGGAAAACCCTTTGTAATCGTCATTTAACAGTTGACTCTCCGGGGGTTTCAGTCCAAGATGGACATGGTTCCAAGAGGTTCAGAGAGCAGTAAATCTGGCGAGTGGTAGCGGACCTGGAACGATGATCCGTAGGCGGCTTAGTTATCAAAAGTAATTGACGCCTGCGGGGAGCGAAGGGAAATCGGGCCGCGCGCAAGGGTAAGCTTCTCAGATTCAGCCTCTGACTGAGCGCTACGATCCGGAAGGATGAAAATCCTGAAGGGGAGCGGAAGTTAGAAGGACGTTTGAGAGTTTTGGGCTTGGAAGACGGCAACGGGCTTTTAGCGGCGAACACCCCCGGCGGCGTGAAGAACGCAGTTGAGGATGGGAGCTGGAGGCCGAACGGGCTGGAAGAAGAGTTCAGAATTTCGGCGAAGAGATAGGCCAGGAGCGCTAACCTCGCTGCGGTGGT
>JBEKHQ010000056.1:0-18936 GCA_050012195.1 Bryobacteraceae bacterium
CGATTTCATCGAACTGGCGCTGACGGCGCTGCTGGTGCTTTTCGCGTTGGGTTCGCGCCCGCGAATGGAAGCTATCGCGCGCAAGCTGGCTGCGAAAACGGTGTGGTGCATGCTGGCGCTGGCAGCGCTTCCGATAGCTCTCCGGCTGGCGCTCATTCCTCAGTATCCCGTGCCGTCGCCCGGCGTTTCGGACGATTTCAGCTACCTGCTTTTAGCCGACACCATTCGGCGCCTTCGTCTGGCGAACCCGCCGCACCTTTTCAGCCGGTTCTTCGAAACGTTTTTCGTCCTCCACCAGCCCACCTACAGTTCCATCTTTCCGCTGGGCCAGGGGCTCGCCATCGCCCTCGGCTGGACGCTGTTTGGTCACCCCTGGGCCGGCGTCGCGCTGTCGGTCGGCGCTTTCTGCGCGCTCTGTTACTGGATGCTGCGCGCCTGGACCACGCCGGGGTGGGCGCTCCTTGGCGGCCTCGCGGCGGTGATCGAATTCGGTCCCCTGAATCAATGGATGAACAGCTATTGGGGCGGAGCTGTGTCGGCCTGCGCGGGCTGCCTTGTGTTTGGATCGTTGCCCAGACTGCGAAGTGACGCGCCACGCCGCGCAGCCGTATTGCTGGGGTTGGGTATCGGTATTCAATTGGTGAGCCGGCCCTACGAAGCCATCTTCCTGGTGCTGAGCGCGATCTTGTTCTTGGCGCCCGCGCTGCGCCGTCCGAATGAACTCCGCCGGCTCGCCACGCTTGCTCCGATCGCCGTGCTGGCGGCGCTGCCCGCCGTCGGCCTCATGCTTCTCCAGAACCGCGCTGTGACGGGAAGTTTCGCGGCTATGCCGTACATGCTGAGCCGCTATCAATACGGCGTGCCCACGACGTTCACCATCCAACCCAATCCCACGCCTCACCGCGAGCTGACGCGCGAGCAGGAGTTGGATTACGAAGCACAATCGGCGGTACACGGACAATCAACCGATACCTGGGCGAGCTTCTGGGAGCGATGGGCCTCGCGAGTGCGTTTCTATCGATTCTTCCTCCTGGCTCCTCTGTACCTCGCGTTGCCATTCTTTTTATTGCTGCTGCGGCAGTATCAATTTGGGTGGGTTCTCGTTTCCATTTTCGTTTTCAGCCTGGGAACGAATATCTATCCGTACTTTTATTCGCACTATGTCGCGGCGCTGGCGTGTCTCTTTGTCTTGTTGAGCGTGAAGGGACTGGAACGGCTCAGTCGCATCGAAATTCGCGGACTCGCCTGCGGCCAACACGCCGCCCGCCTGATTTTGTTTCTGTGCGGCGCTCATTTTCTTTTCTGGTATGGGATGCACGCCTCCCGCTATGAGGAGCTCCGCGCCGCGATGGCGCCGTATGAGACTTGGGATGCGATCAATCAGGGCGACGAGGATGGCAGAATCGCGGTCAACCAGCACCTGTCCGAAGCGCCCGGCCGGCAATTGGTATTCGTGCGCTATTGGCCGCGACACACATTCGATGAATGGGTCCACAACGCCGCCGACATCGATGGCGCGCGCGTAGTCTGGGCTCGCGATCTCGGTGATGCCGAGGACGAAAAGCTCCTAAAGTATTATTCCGGACGCAAGGCGTGGCTCCTGGAACCGGATTTTCATCCGCCGAGATTGACACCGTATCAATCAGCATCCCGCTAAGGAGCTTGTCGAACGGGGACCGCGGTCGCTATCCTGTGTGCAGAGGTTCTTTGAAGCAGTTGCGAACAGCGACACACCCCGCGCACAACCGAACCTACTCGATACAAGATCAGGAACGGATGGCCAGTGCCCGACATTACCTGGCGTGGCAAAGCCGCCTTATCACCCCGGAGCTCGGCCAGCGCGTCGTCGAGGTAGGCTGCGGGCTGGGCAATTTTACCGAAAAACTTCTGGATCGCCAGGCCGTCATCGCGCTGGACATTGAGCCGGACTGCATCGAGCGGCTAAACCGGCGGTATCCGCGTCAGCACAACTTGCACACCTTCGTCGACGACACCAGCAGCGAATCGTTCACCGATCTGGCGCGTTTTCGTCCCGATTCCTGCCTGTGCGTGAACGTGCTCGAACACATCGAGGACGATCGGGAAGCGCTCGTGAGAATGGCCTCGATTCTGGAGCCGCGCGGCGTGATCGTGTTGTGGGTTCCTGCGTTTCCTTCGCTCTATGGCGGCGTCGATCGCAATTTGGGCCACTTCCGCAGGTATCGGCGCGCTTCGATCGCGCGACTAGCGGCCAGCGCCGGGCTCGCTCTCCAGAAAGCTCACTACGCGAATCTAGCGGGCTTCTTCGCGTGGTGGTTCAATGCTCACATCCTGCGCCGCGAAGCTCTTTCTCAAATGCAAATAGATTTGTTCGACCGCTTTATCGCTCCGCTATCTTCCCGCCTGGAGAAGATACCGCCACCCTTCGGGCAGTCGATTTTAGCGGTGCTTCGCAAGCCCTGAGACCAGGCTTAGCGCGGCAGGCTGAACGTAACGTTGCGCTCGCGATTGAGCCTCTCGCTCAATAGTCTGTCGACGGACGCGAGCGGCGCTTGCTTTTGCTCATGATCCATACTCACGTAATGAAGCACTGAGCCTTCCGCCCAATAGGCCGCCACGGCCCGGATGACGCCATCCTGGAAAGCGACCAAATACAGCGGCGCCTCGTAGTGTTGGGGTCCTGGCAGTTGTGGTCCCGGTGCGAGACGAACCACGGGCGCCGGAGGTGGCGGAGGCGGCGACGCCGGATAGCCGGATAAATCCTGAACGATCATCGCCGGCGGACCGCCTGCCGCATACCCGGGATCCGAATATCCGTAGCCATACGGATAAGAAGAATCGTAGGAATCGTAAGGGTACGAATCGTACCATCCGAAGCCGCCATAAACGCCGGGGTAAAAGTACGGGTAGAAGCCGACGCGCCGAAATCCGGTGGAACCGAAGTTGCCGCGGAAGGCATTCTGGCGCGTAAAACCGCCGCGATAGCCACCGAAGTTTCCGCCGGAGCGGATCGCGAGCGAGCCACCGCCGCGCGAAATCCCACCACCGCCGCGGGAAATACCACCACCGCCGCGCATGCCTCCCCCGCCGCCGTGCCCTCCGCGTTGCGCGGCGAGCGGAAGCGAGACGAGAACCAAAACCAACAACAATCGACGCATGCTTTCGCGCCTTTCCACTTCGAGCTTAGCGCCGATGCGCTACCCGCGCAACGACGGCTTAACACTGCCCGTCCATTCCAGCCGGTTACCAAAGCTCGATTGCGGTGCCTTCGTCTCGGGGAACGGAGCGAGTGCGGTCGGCCCGGCTTCTGCCAGGGCAACTCATCGTAGCTGGGAGGTACATGCAGAATGCCCAAGCGTTCGCGCTACCATTGCGCTAACGCCTCGGGTTTCGCGCCCGAAAAAACAAACCTCCGATTCCAGTCACTTTTTCCATGCTCGCTTCAGTCGCTTCACGTTCCGATAAAGCGCGCATACAGGCTCCGCGCGACGCCGATATCGGTGGTCCCCTTGATGATAGCCCGGCCGTCGGGAAACACCATCAGGTTGTAAGGCGGGGTTTCGAAGCGCAGGGCGAAGCCGTTCGCGCGCACCGCTCCCAGCGGCGCCAGACGCACGGCCAGATCGTGCAGGTCCAGCGGCCGGGCGCGTTCGTGGATCTGGACGGCGTTTTGGCCGCACAAGCTGATGGGGACTCGCGTCCGCCCTGTCAGATACGGGAACTCGCGCCCGACGCAGGCCGGACAGTCGTCGCCAGGACCCGGCTGCGCCACCTGGCGGATCTCGCCCGACCACACATCCACGGTCGTAATTCTGCGAGACGGCGCCACGCCGCAGAGCATCTTCAAGGCCTCGCTCGCTTGCAGGCTCGCGATCAGCGCCGTGACCGGGCCCAGCACTCCCGCGGTTTCGCACGTGGGTTGGGCGCCAGCCGGCGGCTCGGGGTAAATGCACCGCAGGCACCCGGTTGCGCCGGGCATCACCGGCATCGTGATTCCGTAGCTTCCCACTGCCGCGCCGTAGATCCACGGAACGCGATGGCTCACGCAATAATCGTTGATGAGATAGCGCGTCTCGAAGTTGTCGGTGCCGTCCAAAATCAATTGCACGCCGCCCAATAACTCCTCCGCGTTCTCCGCGGTGAGATCCGCCACCAGCGGTTCAATTTGGATGTCGCCGTTCACCGACGCCAGATGCCGCGCCGCCGCGATCGCCTTGGGAAGGCCCTGCTCCGCGTCGCTTTCATCGAACAACCATTGCCTTTGGAGATTGCTCAGCTCGACGTAGTCGCGATCGATGATTCGGACCCAGCCGACACCCGCCCGCGCCAACGCACCCGCCTGAAAGCTGCCCAAAGCGCCGCAACCGACCACCGCCACGCGCGCGTCCAATAAGCGTAGTTGCCCCGTTTCGCCGACGCCGGAGAATAGGATCTGGCGCGAGTAACGCTCGAAAAACCGCGGAGTCATACACCCAGATGGTACCAGCCGTTGCGCTAAGATGGACCCTAGTGTCGACCCGGCTGGGCTGGTGGGTCGGTGTGCCCATGCTCCTCGCGCTTGGCGGGAGGACTTTGAGCGCTCTTCCCGAAGAGTTCGAGGGCAAGCCGATCGCCAGCGTCAAATTCGATCCCGAACGGCAGCCTCTTACTTTCGATCAATTGATGGCCATAATTCCGCTGCACGCCGGGCGCGAGCTGCGAGGCTCGGACGTGCGGGATGCCATTCAACGCCTCTTTCAAACCGGCGAGTATGCCGACATCTCCGTCGACGCCGCTGGCTCGGCCTCCGGTGTGAACCTGGTCATCATCACCAAGCCCCGCTACTTCATTGGAGACGTCGCCGTGGTCGGCGTTCCGGACCCTCCCAACCAGACACAAATGATCATCGCGACTAAATTGCTGCTGGGCGCCGACTATGTCGACGGTGAAGTGAAAACGGCTGCGGACCGTCTGGTGGACGTGCTGCGGCGCAACGGTTTCTATCATGCCGCGGTCCAGCCGGACGTGGCCTTCAGCGACGCCACGCAGCAGGTCAAAATCGATTTCACAATTGTGCCCGGAAAACGCGCCAAGTTCGACGGCCTGGTCGCCGAGGGCCAACCCGAACGCCCTATCGACAAACTCGTTCTATCCGCGGGCTGGAAGCGTTTGCGCGGATTTCTGGGTTGGCAATCGCTTACCGAAACGCGGTTGCTGTCCGGAGTCGATAATATCCGTTCGTGGTATCCCAAACACGAGCATCTCCTCGCCAGGGTAACGCTGGTGAAACTGGAGTATCATCCCGAAACCAATAGCGTCACGCCGGAGTTGGAGTTCAATATCGGTCCTCAGGTACAGGTGCAGGTGCGGAATGCCAAAGTCTCGGCGGGAACACTTCGATCCCTATTGCCGATCTATGAGGAGCGGTCCGTGGACAAGGACCTGCTAGAGGAGGGTACTCGTGATCTGGCCTCCTACTTCCAGTCCCAGGGATATTTCGACGCGCAGGTGACCTACAACACGGCATCGCTCCCCACCGGCGAGCAGTTCATCGATTACATCGTCGACCGCGGACCGCAACACAAAATCGTGAAGCTCGAGATCGAAGGGAATCGCTATTTCGACTCCGCCACGCTGCGGGAGCGCATGTCGATCATTCCAGCTACCCTCATTCGATACCGGCACGGGCGCTATAGCCGGGCTACTCTGGAGAGGGATCTCAACTCGTTGCGCGAGGTTTACCGCGCGAACGGTTTTCGAGACATCGGAGTGACGTCCAAGGAGGTCGACGACTTTGCCGGCAAGCAGGGACAGATCGCTCTTTTCATCGAAATCAAGGAAGGACCCCAATGGTTCGTCTCGAATCTGGATCTGGAAGGGATCTCGGAGACGGACCGGGCGGCTTTGCTTTTGATTCTGCATTCCACCGCCGGCCAACCCTACAGCGACCTCAACGTCGCGTCGGATCGCGACAGCGTTCTGGACTATTACTACAACCTCGGTTATCCGGAAGCCGCTTTCGAGTTCACGTCCGAACCGGCGCGCGAGCCGAACTACGTGAATCTCAAGTTCAGCGTCACGCCAGGACGCCGCGAGTTCGTCCGCGATGTTCTGATCAGCGGTCTCACGCGAACGCGGCCGGATATTGTGCGCAACCGGATCGACCTTCAGCCCGGAGATCCCCTATCGCGAGATAAAATTACGGGCAGTCAACGGAGACTCTACGACCTGGGAATCTTCGCCAGGGTCGACGACGCCCTCCAAAATCCGGAAGGCGAGGAACCCGACAAATACGTTCTTTACTCCATGGAGGAAGCCGCGCGGTACTCGACTACCTATGGGATCGGCGCGGAAATCGGGCGCATCGGCGGAGGCACCACGACGCTGGATTCTCCGGCTGGAACCAACGGGTTCAGCCCGCGCGTATCGTTTGGAGTAAGCCGGCTCGATTTTCTCGGATTGGGCCACACCATCGGTGTCCAGACCTTGTTTTCGACGCTCGAACAGCGCGCCCTGGGCACCTACGTAGCGCCGCAGTTCGAAGGCAACCCCAGCTTGACTCTTCAATTCACCGCGCTATTCGACCGCTCCCACAACGTGCGCACCTTCTCGGCCCGCCGCGAGGAGGGATCGGTGCAATTGAGCGACAAGCTTTCGCGCCAATACACGGTTCAATATCGGTTCACGTTTCGTGAGGTGAACGTCCTCGGAATCCCGCTGGTGGAGCCCGAGCTGATTCCGCTGCTCTCGCAGCCGGTCCGCGTCGGATTCGTCTCTACTACTTTTATTCAGGACCGCCGCGACGATCCTCTGGACGCGCACCGCGGGATGTACAACACTTTGGACTTGGCCCTGGCTTCGAACCTGCTGGGATCCCAAACCGGATTCGGGCGCGTGGTGGCGCGCAATTCCACTTACTATCCCCTGACCAAGGATGTGGTGCTGGCGCGATCCACCAGCTTCGGAATGATCGAACGTTATGCGGGCCTTCCGGAAATCCCGCTGGCTGAACGGTTCTTCGGCGGCGGCGCGTTTTCCGATCGCGCTTTCCCCGATTTTCAGGCCGGTCCGCGCGACCCGATAACGGGGTTCCCGATCGGCGGCAATGCTCTGTTCGTGAACACCGTGGAACTGCGCTTCCCGCTCGTCGGCGATAACCTGACCGGCGTGTTGTTCAACGACGACGGCAATGTTTATTCCGCCGTGAATAAAATCAGCCTGCGATTTCGCCAGAACGGGCTCCAGGATTTCGATTACGGCGTGGCGGCATTCGGTTTCGGCATCCGTTACCGCACCCCGGTCGGGCCGGTCCGGCTGGATCTTTCCCTCAGTCCGAATTCCCCGCGCTTCTTCGGATTCTCCGGCACCGAAAATCAGTTGCTGTACGGCGGCGGACAGCAAGTTACGCAGCGCATTAACATATTTCAGTTCCATTTTTCACTCGGGCAGGCATTCTGATGACGCGCCCAGCCTGCGGCCGTTTTCGATTAATCTGGTTGCTGGTTTTCTCGACCCTACTTCCGGCCGAGATCATCGATCGCGTCGCCATTTCCGTCGGCAACCAGGTGATTACCGAGGGGCAGATCGATCTGGAAGTGCGCGTGACCGCTTTTCTCAATCACGAATCCCTGGACCTCTCGGCGGTTCAAAGAAAAAAAGCGGCGGACCGGCTGATCGAGCAAACTCTCATCAAACGCGATATGGAGTTCAGCCACTACCCGCTACCGGTCATGGCGGATGCAGACCCTTCGTTGCAGGATGTAAAAGCCAATTTTGCCGGCGATGCGCAGTATCAGGACGCGCTGCAGCGCTATCGAATCACCGAAGAGGATTTGAAAGAGCGCCTGCTGTGGGAGCTAACGGTCCTGCGCTTCATCGATTACCGCTTCCGTCCGGGCATCCAGATCTTGGACTCCGAAGTGCGTGCTTATTACGAGCAGCAGCTCCCCGAGTTTCGCCAAGAGGGTTCCAAGCCGGCGCCGGAGCTGAGCGAGGTGCGATCGCAGATTACCGAGCTCCTCACGCAGCAGCGCATCGACGAGAGCCTCGACCGCTGGCTCGCAGACACGCGATTGCAGGTCGCCATCCACTACCATGACGAGGCGCTCCGGTGAGCCGCGCCCTCAAGATCTCGACGTTCACCCTGCTGGGCTTGCTGGTCGTCTTGCTGGCGGCCGGTGGCGGGTTCGTGATCGTGGCGCGGTCCGGCTGGTTCAAGAATAAGGTCCGGGAGAGAATCGTAGCGGTGGCCGAGCAAGCCACCGGAGGCCGCGTCGAAATCGGCCGGTTCGATTATGATTGGCATTCCCTCACCGTGGAAGTGACGCCCTTCATCGTGCATGGCGCCGAGCCTGCTTCCGCTCCTCCCCTGTTCCGCGCGGACAAGATTCAGATCGGATTGAAGATCATTTCCGCCTTGAAGAAACAAGTGGACATCGCGTCGTTGCGTCTTAGCAAGCCGCAACTGCGCGTTTCCGTGGCCCCGGACGGCTCGACCAACGTTCCCTCGCCGCCGAGGCCTTTCAAAAAGAATTGGGCGGATCGGCTGCTGGACCTCAAGCTGCGCCATTTCGAGGCGCGCGACGGGATGATCGACTACAATTCCCAAAAGTTTCCGCTGGATCTGCAGGGCGATGGCGTCGAAGCCTCGATAGTCTATGAAACTTCCGGGCCGCGCTATTTGGCGGCGATTTCGGCGCGGGAAACGCGGGTCTCCTCGCCGCGGCTTCGAAACTCGGTTGCATTCGGATTCACAAGCAAGCTGGCGCTGGAACGAAAAGCGATTCGAATACTCGAGGCCGGCTTGGTCTGTGCGGACTGGAACGTGCACGCCCAGGGCGTACTCGACAACTTTTCCCACCCGCGCGCGGTGCTCAACCTCACTGCGGCTGCCGGAATAAATGATTTGAAAAAGGCCTTCGGGTTTCCTCTGGAGCCGGTCGGCGACCTCTCGTTCGAAGGCCGCGCGACTGTCGAGAGCGGTCCTTTTCAGTACAAGCTGGAAGGCAAGCTGGCAGGCAAGGAGCTCGCTTACACCTTCAACAATGTCGCCGTCCGAAATGTCCTGAGCGGGCCGATCCATTTCAGCGGAATCGTGGCCCACTCGCGCCTCGGCGGTATCACTGCGAGCGGCAAACTCGAAATCGCTCCCGATCCCCACAGCGTGCCGCTTAAGGGCGAGGTGGCCGTCGACTATGATCAGAGCGCCGGTAGGATCCAGTTGGGAACTTCGGAGGTCGATCTCGGGTCCAGCCACGTCGCCGCATCGGGAACGCTCGGCGAGCGTCTTGCGATCCACCTGACTTCGAAAAATCTGAACGACTTTCTTCCCCTTTTTGCGCTGTTCGGCGATACGCCCCCCGAACAGTTGCCGGTCGCGCTCGAGGGCGGCGGCATGACGTTTGACGGCACCGTTTCCGGACCGCTCGCGAGCCCCAAGATCTCAGGGACGGCATCCGTCGGCCGATTCACGTTTGGAGAGCGCCGGTTTGATCGGGTTACCGCGAGCTTCGATATCAACCCGTCCGCCGCCGATTTCCGCACCTTGGTGATCGAGCAGGGCAAGATGCGTCTGGAAGGCCAGGGACGGATTGGCCTGCATGCTTGGCGCCTGGAAGACTCCAGTAGCCTGTCGGCGTTACTATCGGTGAGCCGCGCCGATCTTCAGACCTTGGCGGAACAGAATGGCATCGAGACGCCCGTCACCGGCTCCGTCTCCGGGACTGTTCACGTGTCCGGCTCCTTTGAATCGCCGCTCGCCTCCGCCAATCTGGATGCGCAGAATATCACCGCGTACGGTGAGCATTTCGACACCGCGCGCGCCGACGTGACATTCTCCGCGACAGCGCTGGAGGTTTCGAGCGCCGACCTTCGCGGCGCGGCCGGCCGCATCACCGCGAGCGGCGTCTACAATCACACCGCCCACGCGTGGAGCGACGGCTCGTTGCGTTTTGACGTGGCCGGAAGCCGGCTCAATCTGGCTCAGATCAAGCACGTCCGCGATTTCCGGGAGGGCTTGGGCGGTGACGTGGATCTGAGGGCGAGCGGCGCCGCAAAAATCGTGAATGGCGTGGTCGATCTCACGTCCCTGAACGGCCGAGTTGCGCTGCGCAACGCCTTGGTGGACGGCCGCCCCTACGGCGATCTGGAACTGACCGCGAATACTCGGCTGCCCATGCTGGCGGTCGGCGTTACGGTGAATCTCGGCGGAATTCAGATGCACGGCAACGGCGAATGGCGTCTGGACTCGGGCTTTCCAGGCCAGGCGCGAATCGTGATTCCGCGCGTTTCCGTTGCCGCGCTGCATGACCTGGCGCCGGAGCCGCATCTGCGCAAGGACCTGCCGTTCGACGGCTTCCTTCAGGGTGAAGTGATCGTCGCGGGCCCGCTCAACAATCTCTCCGCCTGGAAAGCTGATATGACGCTCGCTACCGTTCAACTGAACTCTCTCGCGAGCACGCATCCCCTGGCCGGCGCCCAAGCGCAGGATCTGGTGCTTCGCAACGCCGAGCCTGTGCGCATCGAAGCCACGCCCAAGGCCGTTGAAATTCGTAGCGCCAGCTTTACCGCCAAGGAGACTACCCTCACGGTGTCCGGGCGTTTAGCTTTGGACTCCAAGACCCCTTGGGACGTGTCCGCGCAGGGACGGATCAATCTGTCGATTCTCCAAATTTTCAACCCGGACCTGCTTGCGTCCGGCGAGTCGGTGATCGGCGTGCGGGTGCGCGGGCCGCTGACAGAGCCTGAAGTCGAGGGTCGCCTCGAGCTGCAAAAGGCTTCGCTGTTTCTCCGGGATTTTGCCAACGGCGTGAATGATGCCAATGGGCTGATCCTGTTTGACCGCAATCGCGCCACGGTACAAAACCTGACTGCCGTCACCGGCGGCGGCAAGATTAATTTCGAAACGGGAAGCTTCGTGGGTTTCCGCGGATCGGCGCTGCTGTACCGCCTGCAAGCCACTGCGGAGAATGTCCGCTACCGCTCCCAGGATGGCGTCAGCCTCACGGTGAACGCGGCCATGGGATTAGTGGGTACTTCGGACAACAGCGTTCTATCCGGCTCGGTCACCGTCATGCGCACCGTCTTGAATCCCCGGACCGACGTAGGCTCGTTGCTGGCGTCCACCGCGAGACCGGTCTCCGAACCCCTGACCCCCAACGAGTATCTGCACGGAATCCAATTCGACGTGCGGATCGTCAGCGCTCCCAGCCTGCAGCTCGAGACGTCGCTGACCCGCAACATCCAGGCCGACGTCAACCTGCGCGTGCGGGGAACCCCTGACCGGCCGGTCATTCTCGGCGACGTCACCGTCAGTTCCGGGGAGATTGAGTTCTTCGGCAACAAATACAGCATCAATCGCGGCGAAGTGAATTTCTACAATCCGGCCAGGATCGAACCCGTCATCGATATGGATTTGGAAACCAGGGTGCGTGGAATCGCGGTCAACATCCGCTTCGCCGGATCTCTGAATAAGATGAACTTTTCCTACAGTTCCGATCCGCCCTTGCAAGCCAACGAGATTATCGCGCTGCTGGCGGTTGGGCGGACGCCCTCCACTACCGGGCCGTTGTCCACCAGCCCCACCAGCACCAATACCGCGTATCTGGCCACCGGCAGCAACCCTTTGCTGGTGCAAGCGATCGGGCCTTCCGGCCGCCTGGGGAAACTCTTCGGCGTCGGTCATATCAAGATCGATCCCCAGCTCACCGATATCACTTCCGTCCCGCAGGCGCGCCTTACCTACGAGCAGCAGGTTTCGGCGGATATCACACTCACTTACATCACTAATCTGGCGGTCACCAATCAGCAGATCGTGCGCATCGAGTACGACCTCAACAAACGCTGGTCGGTGGTGGCGCTGCGGGACGAGAATGGCGCGTTCGGCATCGATTTCCAGTACAAGAAACGCTTCAAATGAGATTGCGGAAGGCCGAGGGCCGGTTGAAAATCGAGCACAGCATAGTGGACGGCGTGCGGAGTTTTCTCGAGCGGCTGCTCCACCAGAATCCCGCTATCCGCTCCGTAATCCCGGGCGTGATCCGGCCTGTTCGAGATGCTAAAGGCGCCGTTCGGGTTCGTGTGACGGTGCCGACCACGAACGGATGGAAGGCCATCGCTTTGAGCCAGGGAGCGCGGCAAGAGTTGTTTATCAGCACCGATCTTTCGAAAACGGATCTGGAAGAAGCGATCCGCGGGGCTTCCGCGAATCCGTGAACCCCAAGCTGGAATTCTCGCCCGACCGAATGCGCCAAATCGGCTATCGCGTCGTGGACCGCTTGGTGGACCATCTTGCGACGCTTCCCGAGCAACCCGTGGGCGCCAAAGCCGACCCCTCTGCGCTGCTCACCGCCTTGAACGAACCCGCCCCCGAGCAAGGCGCCGAGTTTGAAACCGTTCTCGCGCGATTAGAACGGGACGTGCTCCGGAACACCATGCATGTCAATCATCCGCGCTTTTTCGCCTACGTGCCCGGCCCCGGCAACTTCGTGGGCGCCATGGCGGATGCGCTTATCTCGGGTTACAACGTTTTTGCCGGGACCTGGATCAGCGGCTCCGGCCCCGCCGCGGTGGAGCTTGTAACGCTCAAGTGGCTGCGGGAAGCCTGCGGCCTACCCGAAACTGCGGGAGGACTGTTTGTGAGCGGCGGCAGCATGGCGAATCTTACCGCGCTCGCGGTGGCGCGCCGCGCCGTTCTCGAAGACCGCACCGAAAACGCGAGCGTCTACTTTTCCGACCAGGCGCACTCCTCGCTCGAAAAAGCCCTGCGACTGATCGGAATCCAGCCGGAAAATTTCCGCAGGTTGCAATCGGGCTCCGATTATCGTCTTCCGATCGGGGATCTGGCGGCGTCCATCCAGGCGGATCGCGCGGCCGGCCGCCGTCCCTTTTGTGTCATCGCGAATGCCGGGACAACCAATACCGGCGCCATCGATCCGCTGATCGAGATCTCGGCGTTGTGCCGCGAACAGCGCCTTTGGTTGCACGTGGACGGAGCCTATGGCGCGGCGGCCGTAATTTCCCAGCGCGGCCGCGAATTGCTGGCGGGCCTCGCGCTGGCGGACTCGCTCACGCTCGATCCCCACAAGTGGCTTTTTCAACCTTTCGAGATCGGCTGCGTTCTGGTTCGCGAACTGGTTCATCTGCGCGAGACTTTTCGGGTCCTGCCCGAGTATCTCAAGGATACCCAGCACGATCTCGCCGAGTTCAACTTCACCGACCACGGGCTTCAGCTGACGCGGGGTTTCCGAGCCTTGAAGCTTTGGATGTCGATCCAGGTTTTCGGGATGGCATCCTTTCGAGCCGCCATCGACCGGGGCTTCGCCTTGGCGGAGTTCACCGAGGCTCGGCTCCGCCGGATGCCGGGCTGGGAGGTTGTGACGCCGGCCCAGATGGCGGTCGTGTGCTTTCGCCGTAAGTCCGCCGATGCTTCGGCTCACCTCCGATTGGTGCAAGCGCTCTTGCAGGACGGGTTTGCTTTAATCACTTCAACCGTTCTGCACATCGAGCGCACGCTCGCTCGTTTGGATCGTCTCGCGGGAACAATCTAATACTCGTTCGCTCTTGGTACTAAGCCATTAACCTAGCGTAATTGTCCCCCTTCGGGGCTAACGTAGACCGTTTCTCCGGCCGATGAGAAACGGTAGGTGAGGATTCAACGATCTACCCTGATTCCGACACCACTTATGGGGAAATAGTGAAGATCCTGATCGCCGATGACAGTATAGTATCGCGCCATTTGCTGGAGGGAACGCTGCGCAAATGGGGTTACGAAGTAGTGGTCGCTTGCGACGGATTAGAGGCGCTGGCGGCCCTGGATCGCAAGGACGCCCCCCAGTTGGCGATCCTGGACTGGATGATGCCGGGTCTAACCGGTCCGGAGGTCTGCCGCCGCATCCGTCAATGGGCTCGAGAACCTTACACTTACACGCTCCTGCTCACGTCCAGAAGCCAAAAGGAAGATCTCATCGAAGGCATGGAAGCGGGCGCGGACGACTATATCACCAAGCCCTTCGACCAACACGAGTTACAAGTCAGGCTCCGCGCCGGCACTCGATTAGTGGATCTGCAAGCCGAGCTGCTGGCGGCGCGGGAGGCGCTGCGCGAGCAGGCCACTCGGGATTTCCTCACCCATTTGTGGAATCGTAGCTCCATCCTCCAGATCCTCAGCCGTGAGTTGGCGCGCTCCAATCGTGAACGTCGTCCGGTCGGGGTGGTGATCGCGGATATTGACCACTTCAAGAACGTCAACGATAATTACGGCCACGAGGCCGGCGATGCTGTCCTGCGCGAGACCGCTCGCCGCATGCAGAACGCCGTTCGCGAGTACGACTCCATCGGACGTTATGGCGGCGAGGAGTTCATCATTCTGTTGCCGGGTTGCGACGAGAAGGACAGCTACAATCAAGCCGAACGTCTGCGCAGACAGCTCTCTCAGGTGGAGATGGGTTTGCCGGAAGCCTCCTTGAACGTCACCGCCAGCTTCGGCGTCACTACTGCCAAGTGCGGAGAAGCCTGGACCCCGGAAAGCTTAATCAGAAAAGCCGATCAAGCGCTCTACCTCGCAAAGAAGCTTGGCCGCAATCGCGTCGAGTTTCTGTCGCACGACGCCCCGGAGACCCACGTGGTCGAAAACCAGAGCGAGCAGCAAACGGTCGCGTCCTAACTAAAATCCCAGCTCGCCGAGCAATCCGCCGGCGTGGTATACCTTCTTGAGACTTTCGATAATAGCGTTGCCGGCAACGTGTACCGAACGGGCCCGCTCCTCGGTGTATACGTAGCGATTCGCCAAACCTTCCAGATTCCCATCGAACAGAATCCCGACGATCTCGCCCCGCTCGTTGACGGTGGGGCTTCCCGAGTTTCCGCCATGCGTATCGGCGGTGGTCACGAAATCGAACGGCGTCGCCGGATCGAGCTCGGCCTTGGCCTGAACCCAGTCCGCCGGCAACCGGTAGGGGTCTTTGCCGGTAGCGTGCTCGTACAGACCGGCAAACGTGGTGGCATAGGGGATCGGCCGCCCCGAGGCATCCGTGTAGCCTTTCACCGGACCGTAGCTGAGCCGCAACGTGAAGGTCGCATCCGGATATTCGTTCGTCCCATAAACGGCAAATCTAGCTTGCGCGATTTTGGAAGCGCTCGCCGAAATCACGGCTTCGACTTTGTCGTCGAATGCCTTGCGATATTTGCGCGCCGGACCATCCAGAATTCGCGCCAGCCGGATCATTCCGTCTTGCGTGTTCTCCACCGCATCGACATTGTGAGCCAACCGCTTTCGCTCCTCCACATCGAGGATCTTGGTGTTGGAAACGTACTGATGCGCCGCCTCCTCGGGCGTTTGCCCCGCGAGCACCGCCTTCACGGTGGTATCGCTTGCTCCCAACTCCTTCTCGAGAAAACGGAACTGTTCGGCCAGCACCAATTCCTCGAGCGCTGGACTCAAAGGCGCCGGCGAATACATGGCCTGTTCGAGCGAGGGGAGCGCGGCATCCTGGTAGCCCGCCAGCCGCTGGTCGTTCGGCTTGTGCGTCTCTTCGGCAAAGCGCAACACTTCCCGGGCGATCGCGAAAACCTTCGATTCATCCGGCGCGGCTTCGATCAGGTAATACGGCTTGAAAAATGTGCGGTATTCCTTGTAGGCCGCCGCCAGCTCGTCCCAAGTCTTGCCGAATTTCTTTCTCAGCTCCGGATCTTTGGCCACCATGCCGCGTAGCTTCTGCTCCTCTTGGCGTTTTAGCTGCATCAAATTCGGATCGCGCAATCCTTGTTCGAATCCGGTAAGCGCCTTATAGGAATTTTGATCCTCGTCCAGGTAATCCTGGGACTCGCGCTTATTTTCGGCGCCGGTCGTCCCGAAAGAGAGCAACTGGCTGATACGTTCGCGAAGCATGTCCAGGATCAACGGATAAGACACGTCGCGGCTGAACTCCATTTGGGCGATGGTCTGCAATCGCCCGGTTGAGCCGGGATTCCCGGATACAAACGCGAGTTCTCCATCCTTTACGCCGGAGTGACTCCACGCCAGATAGTCGGGCGTCGAAGCCGGTTTGCCGCCCTCGTAGGCGCGGAAGAAGGAAAAATCCAGACAATACCGCGGGTACGTGAAATTGTCCGGATCGCCGCCAAATTGAGCGATGTCGTACTCCGGCGCGAATACTAAACGAACATCCGTATACTTCTTGTATTGATAGAGACTGTATTGAGCCCCCGAGTAGAGCGATACGACATCGCAGCGATTGCCGGTCGATGTCGAGCAATCTTTTTCAATGCGCGCGGTAGCTGCTTTCCTCATCCGATTGGCTTCGACGGCCGAAGTCTCCGGGCGAACGCCTTCGTTGACTCGGGCCGTCACATCGGCGGTGTTGAGGAGAGCATCCACCTCCAAGTCCGGGCACATTTTCTCGCCGGCCTCTCCGCCGGATTGAAATCCTTTCGCCATGTAATCATGCTCGGAAGAGCTCAGCTTCTCGATACAGTCCTGGCCGACGTGATGATTGGTGAAGAGTAAGCCGCGCGGGGAAACGAAGGAACCCGAGCCGCCGTTGTTGAAGCGCGCCGAAGCGCGCTCGAGATGATTCAAAAAATTATCGGTCACCTTGAAGCCGAACTTCTGCTCCACTCGATCCTTGGGGAAGTGGTCGAAAAGCCACATCCCTTCTTCCGCTGCCGCACAACCAGCCCACAGAAGGGCCAAGACGGTAATCTTAGTTAACATTGCATTTTCCACCTAAATTCAACAAACTAAAGTACTAAACGGTACAATCAAAAGGCGCTTGCTTCACTTTTCCCAACTGAGCGTGCGATACTGTGGTCTGAGAGAATCGGACGCGAAATGACTCAGTTGGGCGAGGCGATAGCCCGCTACCACAAAATGCTCGAAGGTGATCCCTATAAGGATCTAGCCTGGGCACACCAACTCCAGGAACGCATGAGGGCGCACAATTTGGCCGTCGGCGGGAGACCTGTATCTCCAGTCCTGCGTCCGCATTTTATCACGCGCAGGCAGTACGCCGGTTTGGTCAAGGCGGTGGATTCTTTTTCGAAGGCCATCGCGCGTATCGAAAAGATGGCGATCGGGAGTCCGGCTCTGCTTGCCCGCATGGAATTGCTGCCGGCCGAAAAAATGCTCGCCGCGGTGGATCCTGGCTATGCCGCTCTCTCGGTCACTTCGCTGATCGACACGCATCTGAACAACGGCACGCTCCGCTTTGCGCGTTATATTCCCGATACGCCCACCGGCGTCGCTTACGGCGAAGCGCTGTCGGATTTGTTTTATGACGCGCCGCCCGTCAAGGAATTGCGCAAACGCTATCACTTGGAGAAACTGCCCGGGACGAAATACCTGTTGCAGGGAATTCTCAAGGCTTACAAGGAATGGGGCGGTCAAAATAAGAAGCCGAACATCGCCATTCTGGAATTTCGCCAGCCGTTCCAAACGGCCGAGTCCGGGGAAAGCGCTCTGATCGCGCAGTTGTTCCGGCGCGAAGGCCACGTGGTGGAAGTGGTTTCGCCCGACCAGCTCGAATACCGGAACGGCGTGTTGGCCCGCGGCGATTTTCCGGTCGAACTGATCTTCCGGCGCATAAAGGTGCAGGAGTTTCTGGTTCGCTTTGACTTGACCCATCCCGTGCTCCGCGCTTATCAGGACCGCTCCGTTTGCGTCGTCAACAGTTTTCGCTCCGAGCTCGCTCAGAAAAAAGCGATTTTCGATCTGCTCACCGACGAGGAAATAACGGCTGGTTTTCCAGCAGTCGAGCGCAAGGCGTTGGGCGAATTGATCCCCTGGACTCGCGTCGTTCGGGAAACTAAAACCCGGTATAAGAAAAAGCTGGTCAATCTTCCGGATTTCATCCTGAACAATCGCCAGAAGCTGGTGCTGCGCCCCAATGACGATGGCACCGATCAAAGCTCCTTCCGCGGCTCCGAGGTGGATCAAGCCTCCTGGGAGAAAGCTCTGCGAACCGCGCTCCGCAATCCGTATGTCGCCCAAGAGGTGGTGGAACCCGTGATTGACGTTTTTCCTGTCCTGCAATACGGCCATCTCGAGATGCAGAAGATGCGGGTGAACGTGCATCCCCACTCCTACCTCGGCAAAGTGCAAGGTTGCTCCAGTTGGCTCACCGCCGTCGGGCCGTCCGGATTCTCCACGCTCTCCGGCGTCGCGCCGACGTTCATCTTAGGCGAGAAGTAGCCTGGCGAGAAGTAATCCGGGGCGAGAAGTAACCTCGACTAGATTTTCTCCACTTCGACTTTGGCTTTCAGATTAGCCACCCCGGCGGTGTACCTCGAGTCGGTAACCTGAAACGCGACTGCATCATCGATCCAATCGTGCGCCACCCCGTCGGGATCGTGCGAAGCCGCCGTCAGCGTGTATTCGCCCGGACACAGATCGCAAGCGAAGCGGAAAGTGAGCTGCAGTTCGGTACCCTCCGCGCAAGGCCCCAGCTTGATCTGCTCGAGTTCGCTGTTCGTTCCGTACACCTCGAGCCCCACCCTGGTCCGGATCAGGATTCCTACCACCGGATCTTCCACCGCCTGCCGGTATCGCAGGCGCACTCGAACCGTCGCTTCCTCCCCGCACCGCAACACCATGCTGGGTTGTCCGGAAACGCCTAAGGTCTCGAGCGAGACGATCTGCGCGCGGCCATCGCCGCGTCGTTGGGACAAGCGCAGGGGCGCCGCGGCCGTCTCGGCCCACCCCCGGAACTTTTCCGCGATCCGCTGCTGATAGGCTTCCAATACCTCGCCCGGATCGCCGCGCCGCCGCAACTCGCCCGCTTCCAACCACCAAATCTCGTCGGATAATCGCCGCAGCAAATCCGGCTCATGAGAAGCGATCAGCACCGTGGCTCCGTCGTTCCGCAGCCGGCCGATCCCGACCATTGCCTGAGCGCGCTCCAGTCCGTCCTGTCGAGCCAGGCAGTGGTCCAACGCCAGCAAGTCCACCGGCGATAAGTCGAGTGGGTCGCAAGGCCCCAGGTA
>JBEKHQ010000057.1:0-8906 GCA_050012195.1 Bryobacteraceae bacterium
TCTGCGCCAGCCGCGTCACCGCTTCTTCCACGTTGCCGCGCTCCACCATCATGAGATCCGCCAGCTCGTCGATCAGGATCAGGATGTAGGGCAGCGGCCGCAGGTCGTCTTGCTCGGCTTCTTCGTCGAACAGGCTGCGAGGCTGGTTCATAAGCTGGCGCACTTTGCGATTGTATTGATCGATGTTGCGGACGCCCTGCGCGGCCAGCAGTTTCAGCCGCCGTTCCATTTCGAGCACCGCATTGCGCAGCGCGTTGGTGGCTTTCTTGGCATCGGTGATCACCGGCGTGAGCAAGTGCGGAATGCCTTCGTACAGGCCCATTTCGAGGCGTTTCGGATCCACCAGGATCATGCGCACTTCCTCCGGCGTGGCTTTATAGAGGATCGACATGATCATGGAATTGAGCATCACGCTTTTGCCGGCGCCGGTTGACCCGGCGATCAAAAGGTGCGGCATGGATTCAAGCGCGGCCACCTTGATCCGGCCGCTGATATCCTTGCCGAGGCACATGGTCATGTGCGAGTGCGACGCCGTGAATTCCTCCGATTCCAGAATCTGGCGGAGGCTGATGAGCTCGCGGCGGCTGTTGGGAACCTCAATCCCGATGGTCGGTTTGCCCGGAATGCGCTCGATCAAAATCGATTCGGCTTGTAGGCCGAGGCAGAGATCCTCGGTCAGCGTCGTGATGCGGCTGTACTTGATGCCTGCTTCCGGTTTGAATTCGAACGTGGTGACCACCGGCCCGGGATTGATTTGCACCACCGCGCCATGCACGTTGAATTCCTCGAACTTGGCTTTGATGCGCGCCGCGATTTCTTTTAACTCCACCGAATCGTAGGCGCTGCGGCCGGGAATCTCGTTGAGCAGGTCGGTTGCCGGCAGCCGATACTCGGGATGCTCGGTCATCTCCGGCGCCGCAGGCGTCACCACACGTTGGCGGCGCGGCTCGGCGGAGGATGCGGCAGCGGCGGCCAGCGAGAGCTCCGCCGCCATGGGCGCAAGTTGTTGCGGAAGGGACTCGATTTCCAACGCATGGATGGGAATATCCATCTCGCTTGCGGGCGGCGCATCTTGCACGGGAATTGGCTGTTGCGATTCCTGGATGGGAATGCGGGGTTCCGGTTCCGCCTCTTGGGCAGCGGCGCGCCGGGTCTCTTCCTCGAACCGCGCCTCGGCGATTCGTTCCGCCCGCTGCCGCGCCCGTTCGATGGCGGCCTGCTGCCGCTGGACCCGCCACGCGTTCCATCGCGCGCGCATCGTCGCGACGTAGTTCAACGGACCGGCCAGCCAACGCCCTACGATCTTCATCGAGAACGTGGAAATCAGATACAGCGACAGGATCAGCGAAATGACCGTCAACAGCATCGCACCCGCCACGTTAAACGAAGATCGCAAGGAATCCGCCAGCAGGATACCTAGCATTCCCCCGGCTGAGAAGGAACCGCCCCAAGGCCACCAAACGGGGCCGAGCGAAAGGAGCGCTGAGATGCCGAGAAAGAGGATCCCCGCTCCGATTAGTTTGACGGTCCCGGATTCAATCTCTTCCGAGCGAAGCCACTTCCACGCGAGAATCCAAAGCAGGAGCGGAATGGCGAACGCGCCGAGGCCGAGCATCTGGAAGCAGAGATCGGAAGTATAGGAACCGGCGAATCCGATCAGGTTGCGGGCATGAGCGGCGCCTGAAACCGAGTTCCAGGACGGATCTTGAGGATGATATGAAACCAGGCAAAGGGTGAAGAAGAGTCCAACGGCTAGAAACACCAAACCGCAGGCTTCGTTCAATCTAGCGAAGCGAGTAGGACCTAGAATTCTCATTCCGCGCCGACGCGGACAAATGCAGCAAGAGCGATTACTATTATGCCAAAAACGATTCGATAGTACACGAAGGGCATCAGGCTGTTCCTGCGGAGGTAGCGCATGAACACCGCGATGACCAGCGCGCCCACGATTCCGCTGACCAACGTGCCGACCACAAAGGGCGTCTTCATGTCGGGCGCGAAGCCGCCTTCTTTGTGGACGTCCCAGAGCTTCTTCAGGACGGCGCCCGCGATCACGGGGGTCGAAAGAAGAAACGAGAATCGCGCGGCGGTGGCGCGGTTGAGGCCGCGGAATAATCCGGTCGTGATCGTGATTCCGCTGCGCGAAGTGCCCGGGATCAGAGCCAGAGCTTGTGAGACGCCGATCCACAGCCCGTCCGACCAATCGACCTTGTCCATGGATTTGGAGCCTTTCGATCGCCGCTCGGCGATCCACATCAGAATGCCGATCCCGATCAGCATGCCGCCGATCAAGTAGGGATTGCGCCAAGTGGTGTCGGCTTTTTTCTCGAACAGCAGTCCGGCAATTCCGGCGGGAACGGAAGCGATGGCCAGCAGCCAGAGCAGCCCGCGGTTCCGCAGCTCCGGATCGTCGCCGACGTTGAGACCGAAGCCGTGCGCGATGATCTGGATCCAATCGCGGAAGAAATAGATGAGGACCGCCACCAGCGTTCCGGCGTGCAGCGCGACGTCGAATGTGAGACCGGGGTCTTTCCAGCCGAATAGCCAGGGTGCGAACCAGAGGTGCGCTTGACTGCTGATGGGCAGAAACTCGGTGAACGCCTGGATCACCGCGAGCGCAATCACCTGGTAGAGGGGCATCGAGAGCTATCGTAGCATTCGATACCGCGCGTTTAGCGAATAACCGCTTTCGCGAGACCGGCGTTGTTGGCGCTGTCGTAAACGCGGACCACGAGCAGATGCTCGCCCGGCCGCAGCTTGTCGATCGCGATGTGGAACTGCTCGCGTGGCGAATCGGTTATGCCGTCGGCCGCTTCCACGGGAATCCACGGGCCAGCGTCGAGCGAATACTCGCAGCGCCGCAGCGCGGAAGTTTGATCCACTGCGTCCGCATCCACATCAACATGCGCGTCGACGCGGCGCGGCGGGCTCAGCGTCACGGTGGGCGGCGTGTTGTCGATCAGGACCGGCGAGCTGACCAGCTCGCCTTCGCGAGCGGCTTTGATGTCGTTCGACGGCAGATCCGAAGCCACGACGCGGAAATAATAACGGCCATCGGCCAGGACATCGCCGTCGAGCAGAAGCGAGTTGTCATTGACGTTCGACTTGAGCAGCTTCCAAGCGGTCTCCTCTTCGCCCCGGAAATAAACGTCGTAGACCAGATGATCGCTGTCCGGATCGTCTGCCTGCCACGTGATCTGGATCTGCGAACCGCCGGCATGCGACAGGGTCTGCGTGGGCGTACCCGCCGGCGTGGAAGTTTCGCCCGTATCGGTAACGGTAATGCTGTAAGCCGACGAGCTGGTGGAATTCGATCCGGCCTTTTGCGACGATGCACTGGGCGCTTGCGAGGTTACGTTAATACTGCGAACCACGGGAGGATTGTTTTGCGGCAGATAAAACACGCGGACGCTTTCGACGGTTGCGCCGGGGCCGGTCAATTCGGAGCGCCACTGCAAATAGCGCGCGTTGGGGCTGGAAACGACGGAATCCCGCGGATCGGCCAGAGGCTTCGACCAATCGCTCCAAGTCTTGTCGGGCCGCGCGGAATTGCCGGAGCGCGTGGAGAAGCTGGCCGCGCCGCCCGCATTGCGCCAGGTGATGCGACCCCAGCGCGCTACCGAACCCGAGTCATGCACGGGCGATTCGTACGTCCCGCGTGCGCCTTCCGATGCGCCCAAACGAAACAGCTTGCCCATGTCGCCGGTGGCGGCAACCAAGCCGCTCGAATCTTCGAGCAGCCGCGTGGCTTCGCCCTCGTTGGTCTGGACTACCAAGGTGGCTTTGCGATCGGGAGTCAAACGGTAGACGCGGCCTTGCCCATCGGTCGCAAAAACAATCGAACCGTTGGGTTCGACGACCATGCCGTAGATGTTTTCTTCCCTGGAACTCCACAGGGTTTCGACCGTCGCGTCCGGATTAATTTTGTACACGGCGGATTTCTCGACGCCCGGTATCTCGGTAAGCGGGCTGATTGCGGCGGCGGTCGGCTGGATTTGAGGCGCGGCCTGCCTGTTGGCGTTGGGTTTGATATCCCCGCCAGCCTGCGCATTGGATTCTGACGCCGTATCGGTGACGGTGATGGTTGTCGCGGGCGCCGTCACCGTAACGCTCATCGGCGCCGCGAGGCCCGGCGTCAACGGCCCGCTGCGATTGGCGATGGAGCCGCCCAGCGCCGCCGCATATACGGTTCCGTCGGGCATGGGGACGATGGAGCGGATCTCGGGCAGGCTGGCGTCGTATAACACGAACGCTTTGTCCTTGGCGCTGATGCGATAAAGAATTCCATTGGGTTCCGTGCCTGCCAGCAGGTTTTGGTTCGAGTCGAACGCGAGCGCGGTGACGTGCCCCTGGCCGGTCTCATAATACAGTTCGGATTTTCCCGATTTGTCGACGCGATAGACGTTACCAGGATCGCCGGTCCCGACCAAAAGGCTGCCATCGGCGGCAAAAGCGAGCGACCAGATGTACTTCGTCTTGGGGGCGAAAAACTCCGCGGCTTTGCCTTTGTCGATGCGATAGACCTTGCCGTCCGGGGAGCTGGCGGCGTACAAGACGCCGCTCGAATCGACCGCGACCGTGAAGATTTCCGGCTCATCCGCGGTCCAAATCAGCGAGCTCGTGCCGCTTGCTGTTACTCGATAGACGCGCCCGCGATGTCCGGTGCCGGCATACAACGACCCATCCGGCGCTTTCGCGATGCTCCAGATGGCAGGCTGGCCGGACGTGAAAACCGTTTCGAGGCGCGGCGCGAGCTTCAAGCGTCCGTCGCGATCGAGCGAGACTCCATCGAAGCGCCCCTTGAGCAGGTCCTGGTAAGTGTTCATCTCCCAAGTGGTGGTGGTGGCGGCTTCGAGCGAGCCCAGGGCGAGGAAGCATGCTAGGAAGGCGGCCGGCTTCATTCCTTCACTTCCACGGGGACGGTTTTCGATCCTGTGACCACCACGTCGCCGGTTTGAATCTGCAGTTCGTCGATCTTGGAGCCGCGCGGAAACCACGTTCCCTGCGCCGCCTGCGCGCGCGCCAGGATCAAGCCCACCGACGCTGGAGGGTCTGGTAAATCTTTATCCTGCACCTGGAACGCGGGATCGGTGCGCCATACCCGCACGTAGGCGTTGGTGTTCGGGCGCAGATTGTTCAAAAAGGAAACGAGCTGGGTGGGCGAACGGGGCGCGGTGGCGGAAATCTGCTGGTAATCGAGCGCGTTCGAATAGCCGGCGTCGGCGACGGTAAAGTTCAACGTGCCGGCGGGCGCGCCGATCGGCACGGTGTATTTGACGCTCTTCAATACTTCGACGCCGTTTTCGCCGGTCAAAGTAACGGTCAATTCGACCGACTCGCCCGGATGAACGTCCTTGCGCGAGGCGGTGACCTGATCGATCTGCAGCAGGCGCTTCCGCTCGGACGCTTCGATCGCGAGAGTGACGCCCTTGATCTTCAGCGCGTCGAACCCGGCGTTCATGATCGACGCTAACGGAGAAGCGACGCCGAAGGAGGCCTGCGCCGGAACGTTGAAATCGCCCGCGTACGAATTATCGAGCTTTAGCGGGGGAATGCCGCGCTGGAACTCCACCGCGCCGCGCAACGTAAAACTGCCCAAGCCGAGCGTTCGCTCGGTGGCGTCCATCACCGAATAGACCGCCATCTGGATGATGAATGGCGAGAGCACGCGATCCTGGACCATTTGCATGTGATAAGCCAGCGGCGCTCGGCGGCCATCCTTGAGCGTGACTTCGAGCGGCACGGTATCCGCCTTTCGCCCCAGTTCGCCGTAGATGCTGGTGCTGCGGTCTTCGGTGATGGTGCCCATCCACTCGAGCGGCGAGGAAATCTTGAACGAGGCGGCCAGATTGGGAAGCAGCGCCAGAACCTCCGCGCGCGCGAAGGGGAGTTCGGTGTTCCCCACCGACATGAAGCGATGTCCGAATGCGTAAACGCGGCTGGCTTCGACATCGGTAACGGTACCTTCCGCGCCGATCGAATAATCGCCGGAAAGAAGCTCCACCGCGATCATGTCGCCGGGCTTCAATTGCGACGGATTCCCCAATTTGGACGGCAGGCGGGCGCCGCTCGAAACGCCCTGGCGCGGCTCGAGGCCGAGCTTCCTCAGTTCGGGTGCGAAGCGTTCCAGCGTACCCGATGTGAATCCGCTGAACGAAACGGGCGTTGCGATTTCCATCAGGCTGCCGGATCCGGCGGACGTGAGCGCCAGGGGAACGTCTCGTCTGGACGCCCGGGTGTCCGTCGGTTCCTTGGACGTTGACGGAGGGGTAATGGCGCGCATTTCCTCGATGGGTCGAATGCCCGCGATAGGCTCCTTGGCGAAGTTGAACGCCAGCGCGACCGCGCCCACCAAGCGTCCGTTGATATATACCGGGCTGCCGCTCATGCCCTGCATGACGCCGGTCCTTTCCAGCGGTCCGCCCGACAGACGCGCGAGAATGACGGATTGCTTGGGGCCGACATTGTCCAGAACTCCCAAAATCTCGACTTGAAATTCCTCGACTTTGTTTCCGGAAAAAACCGTTTTACCGATTCCATGTTGTCCCGCCCGCACGTCCCGAAGCGGGAAAATCGGGGTCTCGGAAAACAACGGGAATGCTACAATCAGGGGGACAAGCCAACGCAGTACAGCCACAAACCTATTTTAGTCCGCTTGGGTCCCTGACATTCGGCCCCGGCCGCGAACGAGCGTAGTCTCACATTGGATTGAGATGAAATGGCAACTTTCGCGGGTCCCGTTTCCGGACGGAACCTGGCATCCACCAAAACGTCGTTCCCCTGGGCCACGATAGCCTGGTTCGGAATTCTCCTGACCGCGTGTTACGCGCCGCTGCTCTACGGGTTGGTACGGCAATGGGTCACGGACGAGGACATGAGCCACGGCTTTTTCGTGCCGGTGGTGGCCGGATTCATCGCTTGGCGCCGCCGATCCGAGTGGGCGGTCGCGAACCCCTCGCCAAACTATTGGGGACTTGTATTGGTTGGTTGGGGCGCAGTGCAAGCGCTGCTGGGTACGCTGGCCGCGCAGGTGTTCATCGCTCGAACGGCGTTTCTGATATCGCTCGCCGGCGCCGTGCTCTTTCTCGGAGGGACGCGGACCTTGAAGATACTGGCTTTTCCGCTTCTTCTGCTCGTGTTTCTTTTTCCGATTCCGGCCATCGTCTATGCGCGCATCACTCTGCCGCTGCAGTTGTTCGCATCCAGCGTAGCTGAGACGATGCTGAGCTGGGCTGGCATTCCGGTGCTGCGAGACGGCAACGTGCTGGAGCTGGCCAGCCAGCGCCTCTCGGTGGTGGAAGCGTGCAGCGGAATCCGTTCGCTGCTGTCTCTCGCTTTTCTGGCGTTGGTCTACGCGTACTTTTTCGACAAGAAGACGTGGATGCGATGGTTATTGCTGGCGGCGACTATTCCCATCGCGATCGCCGCGAACGCGATCCGCGTGGCCTTGACCGGGCTGATCAGCGAATATCGCACCGACCTCGCGCAAGGTTTCATGCATGTCCTGCAGGGGTGGGTTCTGTTTATGGTGGCGCTTGGGCTGCTAGTTGTTTTTCATCGCATGGTGAACCGATGCCGAAGTTGGTTCTGACCGCTTTGCTGATCGCGCAAGCCTTGGCGTACTACGGCCTGTCGCGGCCGGAGCCTGTTCCGCTAGCTAAGCCGCTCGATCAATTTCCAACGGAGATTGGGGCGTGGCACATGGTTCGGCCGCTGGCGATGGATGCGGAAACGGCGAACGTTCTACGCGCCGACGACTACCTTCTGCGGGACTACTCGGACGCGCGCGCCGAGGCCGTCAATCTGTTCGTGGCGTTCTTCAAATCGCAACGCGCGGGACAGACGCCGCATTCGCCGAAGAACTGCCTGCCGGCGAGCGGCTGGGTTTGGACGGACTCGAACACTTTACGGGTGACCGTCGCCGGGCGGGCCGAGCCGATCGAGATCAACCGCTACGTCGTCTCCAAGGGCGAAGAGAAGGCCGTGGTGTTGTACTGGTATCAATCGCGCGACCGCGTGGTGGCGAACGAGTTCAAAGCCGCGAAGTTCGTCGCCTGGGATGCGCTCCGCTATAACCGCACGGACACGGCGCTGGTGCGGGTGGTGGCGCCGGTGGCGGACGGGCGCGCGGATTCGGCTACGGCGGCGGGCGTCGATTTCATCCAAGATTTCTTCGCGACTTTGCGCGCGTTCTTCCCGGCGTGAGCCGCGCTCCGCTAACCTGGAACTATCCGGACAACATTCGATGTCATCGTGGTGGGCGCGGGCCCGGCGGGCGCGACCGCCGCAAAAGTGTTGGGCGAAGCCGGCATCTCCACGCTGGTGCTGGACAAGAGCGCCTTTCCCCGAGACAAACCCTGTGGAGGCGGCATCAGCGCGCGCGTCATGACGCGCTTTCCGTATCTCGAAAACGCGCTCGCCGGTATTCCCACCAAGTGGATCTCGAAAGTTTATTTTGAATCGCCCGCCGGCGCGGCGGTCGACTACGAATCGCGCGACCGGCTGTACCTGATGACCCGGCGTTTGGAGTTCGACCATCTGCTGCTCTCGCTGGCGCGAGAACATGTCGAGTGTCACACGCCGGCGCTAGTGCGAGGGATCAGCGACAGTTCCCACTTCGCGACCGTGACCGCGGATGTGGCTGGCGTCGAGCGCGAGTACAAGTGCCGTATGGTCCTCGGTTGCGACGGCGCCAACAGTGTTGTGGCTCGCTTCTCCAGACTGCGGAGCGGTGGAATTCAGAGCGATTACGCCATCGACATGATGGAAGAGACGCCTAGCCAGGAACTGGCCTCCAACGATGGCGATCGCATGTACATTTACTACCGGATTCAGGGGCAGTACGGCTACGGCTACGTTTTCCCGAAAGCGCAGCATCTCAACTTGGGCGTCGGCTTCAAACTGGA
>JBEKHQ010000058.1:0-8851 GCA_050012195.1 Bryobacteraceae bacterium
GTGACCAGAGCCCCAAAGACTCCTCAATCTCGTTCCGTCTAAGCCAACGGTCCTTGTTCTCGTCGAGCACGTCCCCAATGGCGGTCTTGATCAGGATTATGCCCGTTTGAGCCTTCTCTTTTGGGCTGAGCTTAGATAGTTCCGACATAGCGTGATCCTACCATGCGACTCCGTCCGACAACGTGCATGCGTTTATGTGGGTCCCACCAAAGAAGGACCGGTTGTTGACCAGGCCATCGACGTAGATGTTGCGAATCCTTCGTGTCCCGTGCCGACAGCGCTTCACTTTATTCAACCCTGACGACATCGCCTGGCACAACATTCCGATGCCCTTTCCAGCTTTCTCGGCGCGGTGCAGCAACTGTTGCGTCGATAGTGGTGTCCGCCGCGGCCGATCTTCATCGTGGATTCGATGACGGCCGCGCTCTTGACGTAAGTGCTCACGCAGCAGTTGACCGGTGATGGGGTTCAGCAGACGGACATGTGCGTCATTCCACTGGACCTGAACATGGCGGCCGATCCGGCCCGGCGGCGGGCCGTAGTAAGCAGCTTCGACTTCGACGCAACCATCCAGGTGCACGGTACGCTCGCCATACTAGTAATAGCGGAAGGGCTCGATCGGCCGCGGAAGCAGCGCCGGGCGCTCTTCAGCGAACACCGTTGCAACTTGCCGCTTGGTGGTTCCATGAATGCGCGTCTCGGCCCAGCGCTCTTCCCAGCGATCCAGATAAGCTTGCGCGTCTTCAAGGCTCTCGAAGCGCTGTCCTTTGAGCGGCGTCTTCTGCGCATGACCGATACCGGATTCGACTTTGCCTGTTCGATCCGGGTCCTGCACTCTGCCGGGCAGAGCCATAACGCCGTAGTGTTGGAGCACGTCCCGGTAGACCGGATTGAGCGCCGGTTCGTAGATATCGGGCGTGATCACGCCTTCGCGCAAGTTATCCAGCACCACTGCGCGAGTGACTCCGCCCAGCCGGTGAAAAGCTTTCTCATGCAGCTCGGCCCAAACACGCGAACTGGACCGGAACACCAGAAGACGAACAGCTTTCCGGCTGTATCCTAGCGTCAGGACGAACAATCGCGTGCGCCGGTACTTGCCCGTTTGCGCGTCACGCACCATCAGGCCGGTGGCATAATCGACCTGCGCTTCTTCGCCAGGCGCGGTCTCAATCACCACGCGTGCTTCCGGCGTGCAAGACTGTACCACTGCTGATCAGTGGCTGACCGGCATGGATTCGAACCACGATTCACGGCTCAATAACTTCGGTGGTCACCTGAAAACCCGCACATAGGTGGTCGCTTCAAAACCGGCCAACGGAGCGAACCCAGAACAAGAGTATTTCACCTGGGCGGAAGGTACAGCAACGCAGGGATGCGGCCGAAATGGCTCGGAGCGGCGCCAGACGCCCCGCAAGCCAAGCTGCCATTCTGGCGCGAAAGCGATTAATCCTCGGGGCATGGGGACGTCCCTATCTGAAAGAAGCTTTCTTCCTTAGGATGCGGCTGCTGTTTTGGTGCGCCAACTGCGCGGGCCACACTTGAGCACGTGACCGTGATGCAACAGGCGGTCGAGCATGCTGACGGCGGCAACATCGCCGATGCAGCTTGCCCAAGTTTTCGACCGGACGGTTGGAAGTGAACAACGTGCTGAGCAGAACAAGGCCGCCAGGGGCACCGCGAGGCTCGGACAGCAACACACAACTGGTAGCAAATCGCGCGTCCTAGTGTCGGTACTCGCGGCACGACCAGCACCCGCTCCCCGCTCCCGGTCAAAATAGTATTCAGCCGTGAAGACCTTCCTCGTCAGCCTGGTCGCTCTCGTCGTTCTTGGATTCGTGCTCTCCCGCGCCTGTTCCGGCGGCCGCGGTCTCGATGTCGATCCCCACGCCCGCCGCGAGATCGAGAAGGCGCAGCGAAGGTGACGATTCGCCTGCTCGCCAAACATCGACGATGACGACATTCGTCCGGAAGAGTTTGCCGGCTATTAATCCTGTCTTCGAAGGATGGAAGAACCGCCCTGAAAGCAAAAGGGTGAACTGCTCAGCGTGAATCGCGGCGGTCCTCCGAGCCGCGCACCCGGAGGGAGCGCGCATACGAGTGGTTAACTCAGTTTGCGCCAGTCTTTTTCGTTCAACTCTACCTTGTGTTTTGTCGCGGCGGATTTTATCCGTTTCCAGGCCGCGTCGCGTTCAGCCTCGGTCACTCCTTGGACCTGCTTGAAGCGGGCGATTGCGTTGCGCACGTGAGCGGCGTCATGAATGGGTTCTTTACGTTCCTTGGGGAACGCGAAATTTTCATCGGCGATATGATCGCGGCTAGCCTCGGTGATCCTGGACATGCTTCTTGACTAGCAAACCAATTGCCAATTTAAGCACGCCATCGCAGGAACGCGGCGACACCGCCGACCGACTCAAGCAAAGCAGCGTCTTCAATAAACGTTACGGTAGCTCCGGTCTGCTTGGCTTTCGTCACCAGCAGATCGGGCAGGGACGCTTGCCGCGGTTCTTCGCTTTCCGTTCCTCCGTTTGAATCGGGGATCTCCGGAGCGAGGATGGCTTCCACTTCCTCAGGCTGGGGATGGCTTGCCTCAAGTGCGCCGCTGAGGACTAGTTCGTCGACTTGCCCGTTGGCCAGTGCTTCGAGCGTCTCTTGCAACCCGACTACGGCCAATCCGCGAGCGCGATATTGCTGCATCAGCCGGTCCACCTTTTCCCCGGCGGTCTTGGCTTCCTGCTCCTGTAGTTTTTCGAGAGTGGCGGTCAGGACATCCCGCTCGGACGCATGAATGTCCAGTTTCATTACCTCCACCATGTGGACCATTTCCTGCGGCAGTTGTTCTTGAAGAAGCGGAATCACAACCGAATCCCCGGCAAGAATGATGTGACTTACGTGGTCTTCGAGGACGATCTGAGCCAGACGCTCAATGATCTCTTTGGCGTGTTCCTGATGCGCATTCCCCACACGGCGCTGGTAGCGGGCTTGCGACCATCCACCGACCTTGACTCGATGAACTTTCTTGCCTTTCATCTCCTCCGCGTCGATGACATGTCCCAGCCCGAAGACGAAGATACGCGCGGTATTGGTATCCGTGAGCACTGCGGCGTACCGCGGGTATTGCTCATCGAGATGGGCCAGTTGAAACAGATCAGGTTGGTTGTAGGCATACACGCGGTTATCGTTGACAGGCGTAGTTAACTGAATTGCCTCGAAGAATTCTTCCGCTCCCCAACACGCGAATATCGCGACACCGTTCGCTGCGGGGTCGATTCTTTCGGTGACATAGGAAATGACTCGCTCCACGTCCCGGTCGAAACTGTGACGCTCCGGGGAATTCGGCTCCCAGGTCCGGGCCAGAGCTTTGAATTCGCGATGAAGATACGGTAGCGTGTCGGGCGTTCGTCCATGCTGATCAGGCTGAGTGTTCAAGTACACGCTCAATACCGGCAACGTGGTGGGCTCGAAAGCCACCAGCCGCGCGAGAGGCTCTTCCATAGTGGTCGCAAGTTGCTCTGTAATCGTGGACGACATGACAAAGCACACGCACGCCACGGGCCAGGAATGTGAAGATAAGCTTCTCAGAGGAGGTCTGATTGAGACAGGCTGCTGGCTCACCGAACACGCCGAACTTGAGCTTGAGCCAAAGCAGAGGACAGGGGCGAGCACAAGGAGCTAGCGGCGATATACGTCGCCCGTGGGCTTGAGCCTGCGTTCGCGAAACAGGTCGCCGAGCAGCTGATGGCTCATGACGCGCTAGGTCCCCCGGTGCCAATTCAAACCGACCGATGTTTTTGGAAAAGGCGCCAGTGAAAGCCCCTCTCTCGTAACCGAACAACACGCTTTCGAGTATCCCGGGTAAGAATGAGGATTTGGGTGACTGTCGACTGGATCACCGGTGCGCCCGCGCTTCCCCAGTGTTTCCCCGAGTCCGGCCGATTCTTGGTGAGGTGTGCCTTCCCAGAACGTTGATCCTGCGGACCCATCAACGGTAGCGCACCACGGGCTTCATGTCTGAACCTTTTTGATCAAGGTTGCAACGGCACTCCTAAGGGCGCAATTGTGCTTCTAACGTCTGCCAGTCCAGCCCGACGATTGGCTGCCGGATTGCCCAACTGCTAGCGGTAAAAGGCCGCTGACGAGCTCGCTTTCACAGATTGCGGGAGATGCGGGCGTTGGCAGCGAGAGAATGCCCGGGGCTTGTGTCTTACCCACGCAGCGTCGCCTGACCATATTTGGGCACATGACGCTCCCTGGCCAGGAATGCAGCCCTAAAACTAAATCGTTCGAGCAAACTTCAATGGCTCATTGCCCCTTACATCGTCTGCACCAGACTGGATGAGAGATCACCGATTTCGGAAGGTGTACGGAAATCGCCTCAAACAATGAAACGTAAGCACCGGAATCAAACCTAAAATGCAAGCTGACCCGGAGTGACCGGAAATTGATCGTTTTCCGTACTGGCGGCTGAAATTCCCTGGAGGCCGAAATTGAGCGGGAAGCGGCGAGTTACGGATGGGCGACCTTGGAGCCGTGGCTTGCTACGCACTGCCATGAATCTCCGCGCTTTACCCAGGTGTCCGTCCAGCGAGATGTGCCGCTCACGTCCTTGCCCCTAAATGTTTCCTTCGCCTTTTCCACATACGTGACTACCGCAGTGTCTCCATAAACGCGGACCTTCATGTCGCTATAGGCATAAGAAGAGACGACATCTTCGCCTGATTTCACGGATTCAATGAATTGCGCCTTGTTCGCGAACCCCCCGTCGAAACCGGAGTTAGTGAAATCGTCGGCCAGTATTCGTTCGATTGCTGCCAAATCCTTTTTGACGTCAGCATCGGCCCACTGAATTTCGAGTTTCTTCAGTTGCTGCTCCACCCCCTGTGCAAATGTTAAGCAGGGTATGGACAGCGCCAACACAACGGCGATAGTAGATAGCTTCATGGGCGTCTCTCCTTGTTTAGCAGCCTGTATCGGCCCGGATGCTCAGTATACACCCAAATTTCCACTCATGGAAAAGGCACGCAAACGGTGGCGTTCAACGTTCGTCTTGGCGGGACAATGTGGGTGGGTTTTTTATTTACGAGCCTGGAAGCCTGAGTCTCGCCGCCAAACTAAAATTGGATGAGCGCATGGAGAAGGACTGCGATTCGGGAAGCCCTTCCCTTCGATGTTCTAAAGAGTTCTAGAGATTTCCGCTTTGAAACTCGCCGGCGAGATACTCCGCTTCCCGCAAGCTCAACGCCATAATCGTGACGGTGGGGCTCTTTTCCGACGATTGCGTAAACAGCCCGCCGTCCGCGATGAAAACATTCTTGACGTCGTGTGTCTGTCCGAATGCGTTGGTTACCGACGTTTTCGGATTCTTGCCCATCCGGCAGGTCCCCACCTCGTGCTCGGACCATCCGGGCGGCGATAGCTCCTGAGTAATCGCTACGTCCTCGGCTTTGCAGGCTTCCAGCAGCATGCGAAGCTGATTCTGCATATCCTTGAACATCTTCTTTTCATTGTCGCCCGTCTTCGCATGGATACGAATGGTGGGAATGCCGTAGATGTCCTTTTCGCCGCTCGGATCGATCTCCATGTAGGTTTCAGGGTTAGCAAGCCGCTCGCCAAAACAGCCAAAACCGAACCACGACATGTAACGTCGCTTGATGGCTTTTTTGAGCGAAGACCCAAAGCCGGGATAGCGGGAAGCGATTCCGTGGCCACTGCCCGATTGGATTCCAAAACCGCGAATGTAGCCGAGCGATTTCTGGTATGAGCGGTTGAAACGCGGCATGTATGCTCCGTCGCCATAGCTGTCGGTGTTCATGCTCTCCATGCCGTACAACTGCGGAAGGGATCCGTACCCTTCGCACTGAATATGGTCCACGATATTGCGGCCCACCTGGCCGGAGCTGTTCGCGAGGCCGTTCGGATATTGGCGCGACTTGGAATTTAGTAAGATGCGCGCGGATTCGAAGGCTGACGCCGAAAGAACCACAACTTTGCCGAGCGCTTCGCCATCCTGCTTGGTTTCGCGATCGATGTAGCGGACACCGCGGGCTTTTCCAGTATTGGGATCGATGAGCACTTCGGCCACGACGGAATTGGTGCGAACCGTGTATCGGCCGGTCTTGTGGGCCAGCGGCAGGAATACCTGGGCGCCGTCGAACTTCGACGCAGTGGCGCATCCGTCCACGCAATGGCCGCAGTAATGGCACGGCGCGCGCCCATTGTGCTGGCGCGTGATGATCGCCATGGGGCTTTGCAGATACGCCAGCGCCGGATTTCCGATCCGTTGGATGGCGTCGTGTGCGATACGCTCTCCACAGCGGAACGGAGCGCCCGGCATGTACTTGCCTTTGGGGCACTCGGGATGATCGATGCTGCCGCCGCAGAAACCCGCCATCGTTTCGATGCGGTCGTAATACGGCTCGATGTCCTGATAGGTGATCGGCCAAGGCTCGCCGTATCCGTCTTCCAGAGCCGCCATGAAATCCCGAGGGCTGAACCGGGGCGACATGCAGTTCCAGAACTTGGTGCGTCCTCCGATCAGCCGGTAACGGCGCCAGCGCCAATCCTCGCCGACCGTGGTGTAATTGCTCTCCTGCTTGGTTACGAAATATTTGCCGTTCTTCCAATTGGGTTCCGGTCGTCCGGATAGCCAGGGCTTCAGCTCCGGATAGGGGACGCGGCGAAACGCCTGGTAGAACATTTCCATCGACATCAACTGACTGGGGCGAACGTCGGGGCCGTACTCCAGACTCAGCACTTTCAGGCCCCGCTGGGTCAATTCCATCGCCATGGTGGAACCGCCCGCGCCGGTCCCGACAATCACAACGTCGTAAACTTCGCTCACAGTTCCTCCCAGGTGATGTTGTCGGCGCTGGGGAACGGCCACTTACGGACGGGATCTTGAACCGTGCTCGCCACGCCCGCCTTGCGGGCGGGAACATCGAGCGAGTGTCCGCTGTGCGGGCATCCTGGGAAATTGCTCAGAGCTTCATTGCCGATGAAATGCAGCTCCTCGAACAGGCCGATTTCGGAGGAATAGTAGCCGACGATGGTCATGGCCTTGACGGTTTCGAAGAAGTCGTTTCCGGGAGCCTGGGAGGGCAGCATGGATTCGAGCACTTTGATCCGCGCCGGCTCGGGAGCGTCTGCGAAATTCTTCTTGGCGGCCTTTAGGGCGGCGCGATCCAACTCGCTCAAGCCGTTTCGAAACTTGGCTCCGAGCGCCGGGTCGGAATTGACAATGATATCGATGTAGAGCGGCACCCCCGCATCGGCCGCTCCGGGCGTATCGGTGCGGGGGATGATCATGTCCACCATGCGAGTGAGCGTTTTATACTCGCCCGCATCGAAAAATTTCGGATTGCCCTCGGCCAGGGGACGGTACCTCGGCTTCGCGCCGGCGTTGCCCGATCGCGCGGAGTCCCGCACCTGTTGCATCCACGCGTCGAGCATCAGCGGATCGGCGCCGGCCGCGGCCATCATGCCGAGCGCATAGCGGAGGGCCTGGCGGCGGTCCACATTCAGAATCGTTTCGAAAAGTTTATCCATCGCGTTACACGTCGCAGATCTGAAACGCCTGGCCTAGCGAAGTCAGAGGATCCTTCAGCGGCAGGAACTCCTGCGACAGGTATCCGTTGTAGTTCTTGTTGGCCAGCGCCTTGGCGATGGCGCGGTAGTTCAGCTCCTGCGTTTCGTCGATCTCGTGTCGCCCGGGATTCCCGGCCGTATGGTAATGCGCGATGTAATCCCAGTTCTGAGTGATGGTTCGGATCACGTCGCCTTCCATGATCTGCATGTGATAAATGTCGTACAGCAGCTTGAACCGCGGCGAGCCCACGCGCTGGACCAGCTTGACTCCCCAGGCGGTGTGGTCGGCCATGTACTCGCCGGGTTTGCCTTCGAATTTGCTGTTCAGCAATTCCATGCACAGCGTCACTTTGCGTTGTTCAGCCTGCCCGATCACTCTTTTCAGGCCGATCGCGCAGTTTTCGATGCCCTCTTCGTCCGACATGCCTTCCCGCCATCCGGAAAAGCAAATCACATTGGGCACACCCGCATCCGCCGAAGCGTCGATAAAGGTCCGGAAATAGCGCTCCCAGGCGTCGTGATTCTCTTTGCGGTTGAGCCCGTATCGGATCTGCGGATCGCGAAGCGCGTCGCCATAGGAAGCCATGGCGCAAGTGAGTCCATATTTCTTGAGAGTCGGCCAATCGTCGGGCGGGACCAGCTCCACCGACTTCATGCCGATGGCCGCAGCGCCGTGCGCCAGCTCCTCCACCGACATTGTACGGAAACACCACTTGCAGACTGACTGGCGTATGTTGCCTTGCTGCCTGGCGGACACAACAGTACTCTGAGCCTTCCCCCCGTGGGATGCCGCGCCCAGCATCAAGCCCCCGCCTATTCCGTGTAACAAACCCCTTCGACTTGATTGCAAATCTCAGCTCCTCGCTAACGCCCCTCCAGTATCCGTTGACACACGTGTGCCGCGCGTAAGAGAATGCTACCTATATGGAATTGCCGGTGTCAAGACGTTTTCTGTTTTCCATTGCCGATGATGACGTTTTGCTGCCGATTCCGTTGCTGCGGTCGCGGATAACGCTGCTCGGCTGGGGGACCTGAGCTGCGTGGTGCCCGTAACATCCATCAGCTATGTCCTGATTGCCTTGCTGGGCAACCTGTTCTTGCAACGTGGCGGCCCTGGCTCTTTTCCCACGGCCTCCAATCGAGTGCCTTTTACGGACGATGGCAAAGAAAACTCAATCATCGTCGTCGTAGCCACGCACCTCATTTAACGCTGTGACGCGGGATGCAAGAGGGACGCGAGCAGTTAGCGTCTGGATGACGGCGCATCCGT
>JBEKHQ010000059.1:0-8824 GCA_050012195.1 Bryobacteraceae bacterium
ATTGGGATTTGCGCCGCAACCATTGAGGGCCGCACGCCGCCATCTGCGCTATCCTGTGCCAAGCGAACCATGAGCCAATCGAAATTCCCGCTGGTAGCGTTGGCGGCTGCGATGGCCTTCTCCGCGCACGCGTTCGGCCAGCCCGCCGATTCCTCGGAACTCGACCTGTCTCACAGCGAAATGCGGCCGCTGGTGGAAAGATTCGCCGCCGATCGCGCGATTCTCCTCCGTACTTACAACCTGGAACTTTCCTCATCGACGGAGACGCGGTTCCGGACGTTTTATGAGGATTGGAACGCACGGCTAGCGAAAGTCGATTTCGCTCCCATGAGCCAGGACGGCAAGATCGACTACATCCTGTTTGCTAACCTGCTGCGCCACGAATTGCGCAAAATGGATCTCGACGCCAAGAGGGAAAGCGAGGCTGCCGCTTACGTTCCTTTCGCGCAGACCATCGTCCGGCTCGACGAAGCGCGCCGGAAAATGGAGCCGGTTAACTCCGAGCGCTCCGCTGAGGCTTTGACGGAACTGCCGCGGCAAATGGACGACGCGCGTCATACGATCGACGCCCAACTGGCGGCCGGCGGCGGCCCGGAAACCGTTCGGAATCGGAAAGTGATCGCGAATCGCGCGGCCGAGGAAGCGAGCACCTTGCGCAATACGCTGCGAACCTGGTTCCGATTCTACGACGGCTACGATCCGATGTTTAGCTGGTGGGACGAAGAAGCATACAAGAAGGCCGACCAGGCGCTTCAGAAATACATCAGCTATCTGCGCGAGAAAGTGGTTGGATTGCCCCCCGTATCAGAGGGCGCGCCCGCCGATGCGCCCGCGCCCGCGGCCCGTGCCGGCGAGACTGCCGACATTATCGGCAATCCGATCGGACGCGAGGGTTTGCTCAACGAACTGGCCTACGAGATGATCTCCTACACGCCCGAAGAGCTGATCGCGATCGCCGAGAAAGAGTTCACCTGGTGCGAGTCAGAGATGAAGAAGGCCTCCCGCGAAATGGGCTTCGGAGACGATTGGAAGCGCGCGCTCGTAAAAGTGAAGAGCATGCACGTCGAACCCGGCCGGCAGCCGCAAATGGTGCGCGATCTTGAGCGGGAGGCTGAAAAGTTCATGGACGATCACGACCTGATCACCATTCCGCCCTTGGCCCGCGAGACTTGGCGAATGGAGATGATGTCGCCGCAGAATCAGTTGGTGAATCCGTTCTTCACGGGCGGCGAAGTGATGACCGTTTCTTATCCCACCAACACGATGAGCTATGAACAAAAGATGATGAGCATGCGCGGGAACAACATCCCGATGTCGCGCGCCACGGTATTTCACGAATTGATCCCGGGCCATCACCTGCAAGGTTTCATGGCGTCGCGGTTTCGTCGTTATCGATACGCGTTCGGCGGGACGCCGTTCATCACAGAAGGGTGGGCGCTCTACTGGGAGCTATTGCTCTGGGACCTGAAGTTTCAGAAGACGCCCGAAGACCGCGTGGGAGCGTTGGAATGGCGTATGCACCGCTGCGCGCGAATCATCTTTTCGCTGAGCTTTCATCTCGGCAAGATGACGCCCGATGAATGCATTCGCCTGCTAGTAGACCGCGTTGGATTCGAGCCGGAAAACGCCGCGGGCGAGGTCCGGCGCTCGTTCGCGGGCGACTATTCGCCGCTGTATCAAGCCGCGTACCTGCTCGGCGGGATGCAGCTTTATTCGCTTCACAAAGAATTGGTGGATTCGGGAAAAATGACCAACCGCGAATTCCACGACGCAGTGCTGAAGGAAAATCGAATCCCGGTGGAGATGATCAAGGCCAGCCTGACCAGGCAGCCATTGTCGCGGGATTACACCACCAACTGGAAATTTTACGACGCTGCGAAATAAGGCTGCTATTCGAGTTGGCCGACCGGGACGTTGAAAGCGGCCGTGTTCACCACGCCCTTGCGCTGAAACTGAACCCACACGCGATAGACTCCCTGGCGGGGGAAGATGACGTTGAACTGGATCTGTTCCGCGGCGCCATCCTTATAGTCGGTCACTTGGAATGGATGGGTGTGAATCATGTCGATCAAGTCCGAACTCGCCGCCAGCATGTGTCCCATCGCGCCGAGCAGAGGCTCGATGCCGTCTTTCGGCGTCAGGCGGAAGAACAGCAGCGTCTTCATCCCAGCGACGGGCCGCGGCGGATCCAGGGCAAGTTCGACATCCAGGTTTTCGGTATGTTTGGGAGCCGTGTCCGCGTTGATCCGCGCGAAGGCAAGCTGGAAGCCTTCGCCCTCGACGAGCAAAGTTCGCTCGATCAACTGAGGCGTTCCGGTGGCGGGGTAAAAATCGTTCAGAACCCGATACAGGCCCGGCTTCGGAAAGCGCAATTGGAGCTGAAAGCTCCCGTCCGGCCGAAGTTGTGGATGTTCGTGCACGAAGAATTGAAGATCTTGACTGATGACGAATAGGTGGTAGAGCTTTTCATGCACGATCTCGAAGTCGCGCACGGGCGTGAGCGTCTTAGGATCCTGGACGCGGAAGTCAAGGCGGACATCCCGGCCGGCGTGCAGCCGCACAGGCTGCGTTGTAATGCGGACGGGGTACTCGCTGGTTTCGGCGATGCCGCGCACCAGTTTCATCCCACAGCGCGGGCAGACTCCGGGCGCTTTCGACCGGATGTCGGCGTCCATCGGGCAGACATATTCGAGGTCCGCCTCCGGTGCAAGACCCGGGGCGCCCACGCCGCTCGTCAAGGAGCCAATTCTGGGCGGCGGCGTGGAACCTTCCTGGGCGCACAGCGGGGCTAGCGTAATGATAGGGAGGCTGAACGCTAGCGCCCGCAATGCATTCCTGACCTGCAAGACGAAACTCCCTTATCGGCTGCCTCCGCCCGCCCCGACGGAGACTTTCACAAAAGCATTGGTCCAGCAGCACTGGAACCCGCGTCCGCCATCGCCGGAAATGTCGTTCGCCACCACGCGCAAAAGGTAGTCGCCTGGTTCGCTGAATTTCGCAATCGTTTCCGCCTTGCCTGTGAACACTGCGGGAGGAGGGGCCGCCCAGTCGGATTCTTCCACCTTCGGGCTGGCCTCGCTGAACGTCACGTCTCCCGGTCCGCGAAACTTGCTCCACTTCACGGTCACGGGAGTGCCTTTTGTTCGAGACGGAAGCGCGCCGGGAGGCGCCTTGGCATCGTCGGCCACCCAAACGGTAAGAGGCATCCGATTCCCTCCGGCGATCGTGCGTTCAACCACCATGGGGCGCGGCCCTTGGACCTTCGGCGCGGCAAGCCCGAAGGTGATAAATGGCGGCGTGTTATTGCTCGCATCGACCAAGGGTGAAATAATCCAAAGCGGATCCAGGCTAAACGGAACCACCGTCGGTTTTCCGTTGGCCACGATCGTCCAACTGAGCTTATTTGTCCCGAAATCCTTCGGCACCGTCACCGTGAACAGGCCCCACTGGCGGCCTGGCAGGAAATGCGTCGGCTGGCCTTGGTCCGGACCGCCCGGATCGATGCGGTTATCCGGGCCGATCGGAATGTCCAGTTCCTGTGTCAGATTTCGGTTGTAGTAGCCCAGCAGAATGCTGAAGGTTCCATCCGGATTCGGGAACCAGCCTTCGAAAGCGGCCGTAACGCTTTGGCCTGAGTAATGGGGCGGTTCGAGCGGAAGCTCTTCGGCAAACATCAGGGCCGCGCCGGCCAGCAGCAATGCCGCCAATCTCCCCGCCAGTGCCCATCGATGGAAACGTCTCATGTGTAATCCTTATTGCCCCGCCCGCCGGTCCGAAGCGGCGCGCTGCGGCTTATGCTTGGCTGCCCACTCGTTGTAGTCTTCGTCCGAAATGTAAGTCACGTTGACCCAGGCGTGAGCCATCTCGTCGACCGTTCGATCACCCCAGCCGACCCATTGGTTGGGATCGGGATTACCGGGATTCGACGCCGTGTTATCGTGCCAGGCCGTGACGTGGATGATAGTGCCTTTGGGCAGCACGGGGGCATCCTCATCGGCGTAAATGTAGTTGGTCATCCAGTTAAAATCGAAATTGCCGACGTAGCTGATGAGCTTGCTGGTCCCATCCGGGAGAATCGCTTCGAGCGACATCGCTTTCCCTCGAAGATGCATGTGCGGCTGGAAATTCTCCAGGCGCGCCGCTTGCTTGAGCGCGTGAAAGCCCTGGCTCACCGCGATGGAGTTGGGAGGAATATCCAGCGGAGAACCGCTACTGGCCGTGCCCTGAAACCCGGTCAGATAAGTGCGATACTTCGGCTCTTGCCCTTTCGGATAGAGCCACACGCCGAGTTCGACGTGATCGGTGATCTCTTCGCCGGCGGAGTGATAGTGAATGTCCCACCAAATGTGGGATCCGGGCAACAGCAATTTACCGGTGTTCTGGCGGTAAATATCGTAGTTCTTGCCGACCGCCCATTCCATCAATATTCCGCCTTGCCCGTCCGTGGCGTCGTCGCCCGCGTTCAGGCGCAACGCGTCCGGATCGTTTTGCACCAGGTGAGCCAAGGCATGGTGCGTGATCTTACGGCCGATCGGAGTTCCAGGCCGCATCTCGACAGCCCGCACCCAGCGAGGCTCGGTAACCGGGACATCCGCCAGCGGCTTCCACCACTGATCCTGACCGCGAGCCGGCATCGTGTACGGTTCCGACTTCAGAACGAAATCGGGCGCTCCGAAATCTTTGGCCAGCAGCCAGCCATCGTCATTCGGCCACGCTTGGGGGGTCGGCATGTCCTTTGGATTCCCGAGCGGCGCACCCGCATCCACCCAGCGGACGATCATGTTGATCTGATCGTCGGAGAGCGACCGGTCATTCGAGAAATGCTGGATTCCAACGGTCTTGTCGATGGACCACGGCGGCATCTGCCGGAGCAGCACACGCTGACGGATGGACTTCGCCCATGGACGCGTTTGGTCGTAGGTCTCAAGTGACATGGGCGCGACGGTGCCTTTGCGGTGGCACTCGTTGCATTTCTCTTGGAAGATCGGCGCGACGTCCTTGGCGAACGTCACGGGTGGTGCGGGTGCGTTGGCGGCCATCGCCGCCGTGCTCAACAATAAACCTGCGACATAAACGCGCGTCATTATATTCCTCCGGAGCGTGCCGTGATGTTGGCAACTCAAGGACCGTCGCCTAACTTCCTAATTCTTGGCGACTGGGAGCGCGGGTAGCGCGACCGGACCCACCCACCTGAGCGCCTTCGCGCACCCAAGAGCCGGCTGTCGGCGCAAGTCTCGGTAAAATAATAGGAAGGTTCGATGCTACCGGGGGTCTGAGGGCCTACGCGCCGGGCTTACTTTCCCGCCGCCTTTCGGAGAGCGGCCACTCTCGGCGCTCGGCTCTTGGGACTGTCCAGACTAAACGATCTCGCATCTCCCAACTGCTGATGGACATACTGCGCGGTCCGCGCCACCGCATCCTCGAGCGCCTTATCTTTCTTAACGAACGCCGTCCACGCGATCGATTCGGAGGACGTATCGTACTCCCAGAGGCCGACGATCCGGCCGCGATCCAGGATCGCATGGCTGGGCAGGTCGGGAAGCACGCCGATTTGCCTGGTGTCCTTGTCGAGGAAGACCTCGCGGGTCAGATCCTTGGGATCGAGTAGCCCGTTCAAGTTTCGGCGCAGGAGCAGGATGGAATCGATCGGGCCGACCAGGCTGTATTGCGAATCCTTGGGCGCTTTGAACGCCTCCAGTTTGGCGAGATCGCCGGGCAGCATCAGGCGGTCATCATCTTTCGCCAGCGCTTCCAGTTTCAAAGGCTCAACGGCGGCTTTTGCGGCTTTGACGCCGAGTGCCGAGAACCATTGAAATTCGGCCAGGGTCGCGGGGCCGATCCAAGCAAAATAGCGCCGGGCGAGTTCGACGTAAGCTTCATCGGCCGATAGCTTGAAACCCCGCAGCGGATTGGGCCGCCAGAGCGTGTACTTGTAGCGCTGCTGATCCAGACGGCCGTTGGTAGGAATCCGGCGAATAACGCCCGAAGTCTGCAACCTCTCGAGCGCCACGGGAAGCGTCGTGGTGAGACCTTTCTTCTGGCCCTCCGGCCCTAAGTTGCGGACTGCTTTTCCGGCGGCTTCTTTGAGTCCATCGGGATCGAGCGGCCCCTTTTCGAGCGCGGCGATCACAGCCTCGCAAAGTTTGTCGATCTCCTTCGCGGTGACACCCAGCTTTTCGGCTGTCTTCATATCGCCGTGGAAGCCTTGGCCCAGCGTTAAACCCAGAGCGAAGTCCGAAGCCGGCAGTACGTAGGTGCAGCCCCGGGCGCTGGGCAACTCGTGAATCTCGACCTTCGCGACGGAGGCGTCCACCCGTTCGCGGCTCAATCCGCCGCGCGAAAAAAGCGTCAGGTACGGCGCGCAGCCGCCCACCGATCGCGCCCACCCGATGCGCCCCAGAATCTCGGCGGCCGATTTGCCGGCCAGCGAGCCATCCAGGCCCTGCCGATGCGCGTACCAGGCGCGGATTTTGGATTGATCCATACCATCTCTTCTACCATTGCCAGTGGCCGGATGGCGGGCGGCTTGCGGCTCACGCAACCTTGCCAGGAAAAGCTATTGACCTCGCATGTGGGACATGCTTTAGCTTGTCTCCCTTGCGGCTTTCACAGGAGTTTTTCATCAGCCTCCCAGATGAGAGTCGACTTGGTCGCGGGCATCGATGCTTCGGCGCTGTTCCATTGTGTATTCGTCGTCCGCCGCCGGAGCTTTGGGAAGGATGGTGATGACACCACCCGATGCCTTAACTCAAGTTGCTCGCACCCTCAAAGCCCGCCTGCCGAGGGGTGCCGGCCGAGACAAGAATCGGCAGGCGCACGGTAGAGCGGCGGGCGCTGAGGTATATACTGGAATCCAAGTTCCCGACATCGACACCCACGGAGACAACGCGATGGACCAGGAAGACCAAAAATCTCGCAACGTTTCGCGCCGAACCTTGATCGCGGGGGCCGCGCTGGTGCCCGTCGCGGCGCTGAGCTCCGCCGCCCAATCCGTCTCTCCCGCCGCGCCCGCGTCCGCGCTTTCAGCTCCGCAGCGCGAGACGCTCGAAGCTTTCCTCAACCGGCTGGTTCCCAAGGACGAATTGGGACCGGGCGCGGTCGAGTGCGGGGCCGCGAACTACATCGATCAATCGTTGGTTGGAGCACTGGCCGAGGAGAAAGCAAATTTTCTGGATGGGCTGGCCGCAATGGACTCCTTCGCCCGCACATCGCAGGGCGCGCCATTCGCCGATCTGTCGCCCAACCAGCAAGATGCCGTGCTCACCGCGATGGACAGCGGGACGGCGGCCGGTTTTCCGAACGCCCGCGCCGTGTTCGCCCGCTTCCGACGCCTGACGCTGGAAGGCATGTTCAGCGATCCCCACTACGGCGGCAACCGGGATTTCGCCGGCTGGGATCTGATCCGTTATCCCGGCCCGCGCGTCGCAGTTTCACCGGCCGAACAAAGAATCAAGGTCGACATCAAGCCCTATCGCCGCTCCGCTTACGGAGAGAACAGTGGCCATTAATCTCAAGCCCGTCGATGTCGTGGTCATCGGCCTCGGCGCGGCCGGAGGCGTGGCCGTTTTGCCGCTCGCTCGCGCGGGGCTCAAGGTCGCCGGCATCGAAGCCGGAACCTGGATGGACCCGCACAGTTTCAAACCCGACGAGCTTTACAACAACGTCCGCGGATTGCTGACGTCGGTGCCCAAGGCCAATCGCGAAGTCCCCACCGTTCGCAATAGTCCGGCGGGACCCACTCGCCGCGGCGCCATCCATCCGATGATGAACGCCATCGGAGGAACATCCATTCACTATTGGGCGCAAAGCTGGCGGCTGAAAACCTGGGATTTCAAGACGCGCTCGGAAACCGTCCGGCGTTACGGCGCGAATTCGATTCCGAAAGGGACGACGCTGGAAGATTGGCCCATCGGTTACGACGACCTGGAGCATTACTACGATCTGATCGAATACGAAATCGGAGTGTCCGGGAAAGCCGGCAATATTCAAGGCAAGATCGATCCCGCGGGCAACGTCTTCGAAGAGCCGCGCCGGCGCGAATATCCGATGCCTCCGTTACGAGGCAGCGGTTTCACCGATCATATGTCCGACGTCGCGCGCGAGCTCGGCTGGCATCCCTTTCGTCCGCCGGCCGCGATCAATTCCCAGGAATACCAGGGTCGTCCGGGTTGCGCTTTTCACGGCTACTGCAATCGCGGTGGATGCCATATTCGCGCCAAGAATTCCACCGCCGTCACCACCATTCCCGCGGCGCTGAAGACGAAAAACCTGACCATCTTCGATCGCGCGCACGTAACGCGCATCCAGGCCGGTTCGGACGGCCGCGTGACCGGCGTCACATATATAAAGGACAGCCAGGAGTACTTTCAGCCCGCCCGCGTGGTGTTGCTGGCGTCCTACACCTACGAAAATACGCGCCTGCTGCTGTTGTCTGAATCCAAGCCTTATCCGAAGGGCCTCGCGAACAATCACGGCCAGGTGGGCCGGCATTATTTCGGGCACTATCAAGGCGGCGTGAGCGCGCTGTTCCCGTTCGACATCAATGTCTGGTACGGGACGCCCGCGCAGGCCGCCGCCGTGGACGATTGGGCAGACGATAACTACGACCACTCCGCCCTCGGTTTCATCGGCGGAACTTCCTTGCAGCCGCACACCGAGATGCATCCCATCGAGGCGGCGAGTTTGAATACCTTCGGCCAGGCCCCGGCTTGGGGTTCGCGATGGAAAGAGTTCGTGCGCGACAACGCCGCGCGCTGGGTCTCTGCTTATCTGCAAACCTCCACGTTTCCCTACGAAGATACTTATCTGGATCTCGACCCGGAGG
>JBEKHQ010000060.1:0-8739 GCA_050012195.1 Bryobacteraceae bacterium
GACGTGAGTACGAATGCGCCGGTCGCCCCAGGAGTTCCGATACCCGGCATGCTTCAGCCGGTCTATCAACGGAGAATGCCAGCTCTTGGTGTTTGAGATCCCCGGCGATGATCATCGCGGTGTCCGGCGGAGATCGCTCGGCGTCGCAAGAACTTCGTTGAGTTGAAGCAATCGGCCGTTTTCGCTGCCGCGGCTCTCCAAATGGAGATTGTAGACCACTACCTTCCTACCGCCGTTGTCCAGTTCGCTAACCTGGGCGATCCTTCCGCCCTCGCGCCGCTGCAAGATCGGCAGCGACGACATCATGAGCGGGCGGGGTTTCCAAAAACCGGATTGATGCGCGAAACGCAGAATGCGCGTGGAAAGGATCGGCCAAACCGTAAGGATCGCCTGACCGTGATACGCTGGAGCGTTTCGAATGCTCTGGCTCAACTCCTGAAACTCGGGAGCGAACGAATAGTTCATTCCGAAACTTTGCGCCAACTCCAGCGCAATGTCCTTGCCACCCGTGCGCCGAGCGCCCAAATCCACTTCCTGAAAGATGCAGAGATCGGGTTTGGCGGCGCGGATCGCCGCCTGGATACCCTCGAGATTCTGGCCGCGATCGATGTTCCAGTTCAGCAGGCCGGCATGGGCTCGGAATCCGGGGGAGCGCGAATAGTCGCCGGTACGGATCACGGTCAATGGATCTTTGGGCGGCGGATCTCCTCCGGCCGAAGTCAGAGCCAGGGAAAGACTATGACAGGACAGGTTCTGAGCATCATGAAGGACCGATCACAGCCAAAGATTGCGGACGGGAAACGCTCGCCCTCTTTAGTTTATACTGAAGAGGAATCGCGGCCGGTCTTCAGTTCCAGCCAGATCGAACTACCCACAGGAATCAAGCATGACCATAATCTTGACAATCATTCACGTGATCGTTTGTTTCTTCTTAGTAGTGGTGGTGCTGTTGCAGAGCGGCAAGGCCGCGGATCTGGCCGGCGCTTTCGGTGGAATGGGTTCCCAGACCGCCTTCGGTCCGCGCGGATCGGCGACCGTTCTCTCGAAAGCGACTACCATCGCCGCCGCCCTCTTTATGGTGACGTCGCTGTCGCTCGCGATTCTGGCGACGCGCCATGCCGGATCCACGGGCAGTGTGCTCGAGAACCACAAGCAGTCGGCTCCGGTGAAGACCGCTCCGGCGCAGCCGGCGAGCCCCAATCCCAATGGGATCACTCTCCCGGTTCCAGCGCCCACACCCGCGGCGCCCGTGCCGGCGGCCCCGGCCAAGAAATAAACGAGCTTTCGGACCATGCGGAGGTGGCGGAATTGGCAGACGCACTAGCTTGAGGTGCTAGCGGGAGCAATCCCGTAGGGGTTCAAGTCCCCTCCCCCGCACCAGATTAAGTGGCCTTCGTATCGATTTGAGATACGGAGGCCATTTTCGTTTGTGCCCTATTCCAGCCCAAAGCCGAACCTGCGGAATTCGTGCGCGAATGCAAACTAATAGTACGAAATAGTTGTCCTGATGTTCGGAAACTCATAAAACTAACCTAAATCGTGGATATAATCAGGCAGTCAGGCACGCTGTTGTAAGTAATGTGTCTCACTAAAGCGAAGAAAGTTGGAAAAATCGACTAATGAGAAAACTATTTGCGCCTTTGTTCCTGTTCACCATGGCGTTGGCGGTGCCCGCGATGGCGGATAATATCGTGTACGACAGTCTGCCGTCGCCGACTCCGTATTCCGTTCCCAGCGTGGGATTTGAGGCGCTCTCAGCTTCCGAGTTCGGCCAAGGCGTCCAACTCCAGGGAAATACTGGCGCCACGCTCACCTCGGCAACGGTATTAATGGATAACTGGGCGATGGAATCGCAGTGGCCAACTGTCGGAACCTCCGCCGGTTACAACGTTCCGCTGACTCTCAACCTGTACAACGTGGGAGCGGATGATACCGTTGGATCGCTGATCGCAACCGACACCATCAGCGCGCTCATTCAATGGCAGCCCGCGTATAGCACGAGCTCCGCCTGCCAGACAATCGATAATGCACCTGGCGGTTACGCCAACCAGGCATGGCTGGCTCCGGATAACAACTGCTACTTCGGCTTGGCCCAGACCGTCACCTTCAGCCTGGCCAATATAGCGGTGCCAGGCCAGTTCATTTGGGGGCTTGCTTTCAACACCGAAACTGCGGGCTATGATCCGACAGGAGTGGCGGGACCGTATGACTCGCTAAACCTCGGTTTGAACTCCAATCCGGATGGTACGGATCCGTTCTCTCCTTCCGTCGGCAGCGATCTGGTCGCCGGCTCGCTTTATTGGAACACCAGTTACGCCGGATTTTACACGAACCCTTCCGCCACGCCCGGCGTGTTCCAGCAGGACACGGACTGGGCGCCTTATGATCCAGCCATCGCGTTTAGCGCCGCCACCGCTGTCCCCGAACCTTCGCTCTTATGGCCGGTCGGGCTGGGCTTCGTGTGCCTTATTGCCGTTCGCTACAAATTCCACAAGCAGGCAGCGTAGCGTTAGCCTGCTTTAACGCCTTTCAAGTAGCGGTCCAGATCCTCGATGCTCGCACTCACGCGCGCGATATCGCGGGCCAGAGCGGATTCTTCGAGTGCGCCGCCAATATCCGTGATCGGCTGGAAACCGTAGCCGCCGCCCGTCCCCGCCAGCCTGTGGCCGAGCATGCGGATCTTGTCGTAATCGCGGCTATCCATTGCGACGCGGAGCACGGCAACGTCGGCGCGGCATTTTTGCAGATATCCGCCCACCACCGGCTTGAGCCATTCTTCCACCGAGACCTCAGTCCGATCGCGGGGAGCGGCGGACGGAACAAACCTGTCGATGGCTTCGAGCAGGGTGGCCTTCTTGATGGGCTTGGTCAGGTGGTCCGTGCAGCCGGCTGCGAAGCTACGGTCCCTGGCCGCTCCGAACGCGTGCGCGGTTAAGGCGAATATCGGCGTGGGGCGGGAATTGCGTTCTCGTTCGAACGCCCGCATTTGGCGCGTAGCCGAGTACCCATCCAGCCCTGGCATTTCGGTGTCCATCAGAACTACATCGTAGGCGTATTGCTTGAATTGTTCGACAGCCAGCGCGCCGTTTTCTGCTTCGTCGATGGAGCAACCGGAGCCTTTCAAATAGCCGCGGATGAGAAAGCGGTTTTCCGCTGAATCGTCGGCGAGAAGAATCCGCAGACCGCGAGATCGAGGCGCGGCGCGGTGGTCGCCTAACGGTTCCTGAGCGACAGGTCCAGCGCTGACAACCGCTTCAGCGACGCCGAACCGCGCAGTGAAATGCATCGTGCTGCCCAATCCAGGCGTGCTTTCCGCCCATATTTTTCCGTTCATCAATTCGACCAACTTCTTCGAGATGGCTAGGCCCAGGCCCGTACCGCCGTATTTGCGCGAAGTGGCCGCGTCGGCTTGCGAGAAACTGTCGAAAATCGCGGTAAGTCGGTCGGCTGGAATTCCGATGCCGGTGTCGGAGACCGAGAAATGCAGAGCGCCTTTATCCGTATCCGCCTCTACGCTCACCCAGATCGCGCCTCGATCGGTGAATTTAGCGGCATTGCCGAGCAGGTTCACCAGGATTTGCCGGAGCCGGCCGCCATCGCCGATCAGAAGCGCAGGCACGCCAGGTTCGATGCGAGCGCCGATTTCGAGGCCCTTGGCGCGAGCGCGTACAGCCGCGATGTCGATGGCTTGTTGAAGAACGTCGGCCAGGTTGAATTGAATCTGCTCGAGTACAATTTCCCCGGCTTCCACTTTGGAGAAATCGAGAATATCGTCGATGATATTCAGAAGATTGTCTCCCGCGCTCCGAAAAATGCGCACGTACTCGCGCTGTTCGTCGTTGAGCGACGTATCCGTCAGCAACTCGGCCATCCCGATCACGGCGTTCATGGGCGTGCGGATCTCGTGGCTCATGCGCGCGAGAAACTCGCTCTTGGCGTGGGTGGCGCGTTTCAGTTCGCGGCTCAGCTTGGCGATCTGGTCGCGCGCAAGCGAGGCTTCGTGCGCATATTGCACGAAGCTTTGTGCCTGCCGGAATCGTTGCTCCGCGCATTCGATGAGTAGGAAATTGCTCTCTCCTCGTAGAGCGATGGCGCAGAAGTGCAGCTCGTTTTGAGTCCACAGATCGGAGTAGAGCTCGGAGCGGCTCTGTTCGTTCGCCCAGAATTCCTCGGCGTCCGGAAGAAAGACTTCGAGAAATGGGAAGGCCTCCATGATCGATCCGGCGGGAAGCCAATCCGGCGCCGGTTCCGAAAGCTGAAACGACCCTTCTCCGATACGCTCGAACACCGCATAGCCGAGGGCGCCGAGCAGGTTCATGGGAGCAGCTTCGCCGCCAGCGCGAGGAACATTTCTTCCACTCCGCTGCCGGCCTTGGCGCTGGTTTCAAACGTCGCCCACCGGTGTTCCGCGAGAGCAGATTCTTGAACTTCCCACTGATCGCGGAGGTCCGCCTTGTTCAGTACGGCGACGAACGGCAAAGGGCCCAGTTGCGCGGTGATGCGCTCCTGCAACTCCACCGCCTTGGCGAGCGTGATCGCGCGGCAACCGTCCATCACCAGGATGTAGCCGGAAGCGCCGCGCAGATGCGAGATCTTGAGCTGCTCCAGGTCGTCTTCTCCGGCGAGATCCCAGAGCATCAGCGTAACGGCCTCGGAGCCGACCATGATGTCCTTGCGATCGATCTTCACGCCGACGGTGGTGAGATAGCGTTCGTCGAACATGCTGTCCACGAAACGGCGCACCAGGCTGGTCTTGCCGACGCCGAAATGGCCCACCATGCAGATTTTCTTTTTCAACATCGCCTATTTTCAGGCTAGAGGCCGGTCACCCGAAATGTCGCGCTCCGGCAGAACATGCGCTCTTCTTCCTCGACGGCGGAGCACGTTTCTTTATCCTCGGGCGCCGCGATCAGGCGCGCGGATGGGACGCCCAACGCAACCAGCGCGGCCCGAACATTGTCGGCGCGGGAGCGCGCGAGCGCCGAGTTGAGCTGCTCGGTGCCGAGCGGGTCGTGATTGCCCCGCACTTCGATCTGGGCAGTCTTGCCCAAAGCAGCCGCGGCCTGGATAAGCGCGATCATTTGGGCCCCCACATCTTCCAGTAGAAATCGCTGTTCGGGGGGAATCTCGGCGCGGCCAGTCGGGAAGCGGAAGGATCGCTTTTCCACCTCGTCCTTCAAGGCGGCGAGGCGGCGCTCGGCCGCAAAGCGCGGTACCAGCGAATGGTATTCCTCAAAGTGGAACTCAGCCTTGGTGGAAGCGAGGCCCGCCGGAAGCAGCGCCGCCGGAACGGCAGCCAGAGGGTCGCGCAGCCCGGAGAAGTAGTACTTCGATCCTCGCTTTTCACTACCGGTGAGCACGATGCCCGGTTCGCTTCCCAGGCGACGGGCGAAATCCACCCAGCGCCGCTCAACCGAGGCCGAATAGATCCACCAGCCAACCAGCGCCAGCGCCAACAACATCGGCACTCCGAACAAAAGCGCCCGCGCGCCCCACGCGCTGGATGATTTTTCGTCTGGCTTGGCTTGGCCCAGCAGACACGCCTCCAACTGCGGCCGGCAGCTGTCGAATCGCGAAGTGTCGCCGGAAAACGTGCGCAGAGATTCGGCGTTCTTTTGTTCGATGGCGTCGAGGGTGTCTTGAAACACGCGGCTCAGCGTGCGAGGTGCGGAGCCGCGAACGAAGCCCGCCAGGATCGCATCTGTACCGTAGGCCAGGACCACTCCGATCTCGCCCATGCGTACCGTTTCGAGATTCTCACTTTCGGCGCCGCTGACCGAATCGCGCACGAAATCCTGGATCGCGGTCAGCATCCCCGAAACCATTTCCGGGTCTCTTGTATCGGCTGGGGCTCCGCTGGACGGGGCCGTGACATGTTGCAGCAGCAGACCGGAATTGCGATGAATCAGAAATACCTGTTCGACGCGGTACAGCAAGCTGCGCAAGACCACGATCTCGGCGTAGGGCTTGCCGGTCCGGAACGACTCCCAGCGCCACTCCAAGCTCCGCCAGGAGAAGCTTTGTTCCAGCGTCTGGCTCAACGATTGGAGCATTCCGTCCAGCTCGGATGCGATGGCTTTGCGAATGGCCTTGCCGAAGATCGGAAACAGAGCGTCGGCCAGCATGCGCGGATTCGACTGTACGGAAAGTTGCAGCGCTTCCTCGAGCAGCGGCTGCAGCGCGCGGCGCAGTTTGACGTCCGGATGCGAACGGAGCCGCACCGCTTCGGCCAAAACGCCGGCCACGTCTTCGGCGCGGCGAGAGGGATTATCCAGCCGCTGGCGCATCGCTTCCCAGGCCGCGCGATCCGGGCCCAGCAGAATAGCGCGCAGTTCGGCGAGTGGTTGATCGTCCCCCGGCGAGGCCGGGCGCTTGGCTGCACCGTCGATGGGCATGGTCCGCGAAATCGGGCGGTTAGTCGGCGCCCGTTACCTTAAACTGATCCGTGAGCCGCAGCGCCACCTCGTTGAACAATCCCGCCAATGCCGCGCGATCCGTTTTGGCGTGCTGCAGCTCTTGCGCGCGGCGTTCCAGCAACGCGATCAGCTCCTCGCCTTTATTGCGGATGGAGTCGGTCAGCTCCTTGGATTGTTGCAGCAGATCGCTGCGGATTTCGCGCTTGGCTTGCGCCTCCTGATTTTCGACTTCGCCGATTTTCTTGAGAATGGAGGCGGATGCGCCCGAAAGGTCGGCGGCCAAACGCGAGTGGCTCTGGGAACGCTCGTCGCGCTCGGCATTCAGACGCCCTTCCAGCGCCGCGAGTTCTTTGTGCACGAACGCCTCCAGGGTTTCCAACTGATGGCGCGCGCTTTCCCGCAGCTCCGACGATTCTTTCTTCAACAATTCTTCGAGGCGCGCGAAACGTTGTTCGTAATCGCGTATGTTGGAGCCGAAAAGAATATCGCGAATCTTATCGATGTTGCCTGGATCGGTGGCATCGTGGGGCGGGCTCTGAGTCTGAGAACCCGTGCTTTGGAATGGGTCTGGCGGGAGGTTCCGATTGTCCTCCGTGCCGCCGTTCGGGGAGACTGCGTTCATAAGAATATCCTTCTCCATTTAACCTACAGATATTTGATCAGGATCACTTCATTTCCCTTGCCGCTGTAAATCAGCTCGTCGGCGAAGCTTTTGGTCATCAGCAGTCCAAAACCGCCCGGACGAATGCCCATCTGCGCTCGCATTTCCATGTGCCGGTAGGGCTCTTCCGCGGTATTGGCGATAGCCGCGTGTGCCAGTGCATCCATGGAGAACCCTTCGCCGGGGTCGCGCACGTAGTAAACGATGGCTCGCGCCGTGCGGATGTAACTCAGCTCGACGGTCTTCTCCGGATCCAAATGCCCGCCGTGCTCCACGGCATTCATCAGCAGCTCGCGGAACGCGGTGCCGATCTGTTCGCGCTGGCCAGGTTCCAGATCGCTTGGTAATTCGCGCATAAACTGAGTCAGACGTTCGGCGGTCGCGATCCGGCAGCGGATTTGTAGCGAGATCCAGTGCGGTTTGTCGGAAAGAATCTGGATGTCGCCCTCGCTCACCGAGTCGGACAAAGCGGCCTGAAGCGTGCCCAGCAGCGTGTCGCGAGAAAATGGCTTGGCGATGAATGCCGCCGCCTCGCGCTTTAACGATCCCAGAATGTGATCCGGCGTGTTCTTTACCGTCATCATGATTACCGGGATGCCCGGATGACCTGCCCGCAGTTGGCCCAGCAGCGCGAGCCCGTCTATGCCGGGCATGAGGATGTCGGTGAGCAGCAGATCGTAGGACTGCGTTCCGAGAACCGACAGCGCCTCTTCGCCATTGAAGGCGGTGTCCGCCGTCCAGGCAGTGCCGGCGAGCATGGCGCGAATCAGCTCGTGAATCGAGGGATCGTCATCCACGATCAGGACGCGATGTGGCTGTGCAACCGGCATTGGAATCCTTAGCTCCGCATTGGAATCCTTAGCTAAGGATACATGAGCCAATGCGCCTATCAAACTGGTTCGGTCCCCTTCGCCTGCCGGCCCATCTCCACGAATACCACCCGAGCGTCTTGCGCATCTTTCACCTCTCTCAAGAAAGCCACGCGCCGGCCGTGAATCCGGTCGCCGGTCTTGAGCCGCAGATGGAAGCCCAATCGGTCGACAGCGGTGATTGCCGCCTCATCGGGAGATTCACCCGCGAACCGCGTGGCGATCAGACGAAGAGCGTCGGCATGATCTTTATTCATGTGCCGAATGATTCCCGGCGCGACGTTGGTCAGAGGATCCGGTGACGCGCTCGCGTAGTCGTCGGCCGAGATCCATCCCATCACGCCGAAGCCTCCGATGAAGTAAACCGCCGAGACCTGCAGCCGATAATAGGCGAAGTCGGAGTAGTCTTGCCAGAATTTTGCGTCCTCGTGCCGGGAAAGATACAGGTCCTTCACGTCGGCGGAGGGCGCTTCGGCCGCTTCGCCCAGCAGCGTCAAACGGGCGGCGCCCAGGGGATCTCCGGAGACATCCGGCTGCGTGACGAGCAAGCTGGCGCGCGAATCTTGCCGCAGGTTGTGAGTATGCATCGCCATACTGCTGATGAAGAATACCGGGCGGCCGAGATGGTCGGCTGCGAAGGGCATCATGGAGCCGAAGGGAAATCCCGGAAACTTCCGCGAATGTGTGGAGAGGCTGCCGATCAGGCCGAGCGAAGCGAGCGTACGCGCGCGTTCCGCGAGCGAGGGTTCCCCGACATCGGCAGTGACGGGCCCGGCGCCGGCATGTTGTTGGT
>JBEKHQ010000061.1:0-8719 GCA_050012195.1 Bryobacteraceae bacterium
GATGCCGTGAGCCTCGCGCCCCGCCAGGTTGAGATAGAGTCCATTGAGGCCCAGCGCGTATGCTTTCGTGCGCGGCCAGTCGATCATGGACGTGCTGTTAGCCGCAAGGAGATCGCGATTGCGGAGCCACGCGTTCAAGTTGACTGCCCGCTCGAAGGAGGCGAAACCGTGATCGGACATCACCATCAGGTCGGCGGAAGGCGCGCGTCGGACTACTTCGCCGATGGAGGTATCCACCGAGCGATAGAAATCGAGCAGGTCGCCGTCGTGCTGGCCCCAAAGGATGTGCGAATTCTGATCGATCGACGAAAAGTAGAAGAATAACAAGCCCTCGTGGAAGTGTCGCAGCGAGTAATCGAGCAGGCGCCGCTCCGACTGGAGCACCATACGGCCGGCGTTCAGGAATTCCGCGAGATCGAAGACGCCTTGCCGCAACACGGCGGTGTCCTCGGGAATGCCCAGTGTCGGATAGCGCCCGATTTCGCGCGCGACCACGCGACTAAACGAAGGCGGCGCGGAAATCGAAAGATCGGGCGAGAGCGGGTCGGCATTGACGGGCGAAACGTAAAGCTCGAAGCGAGGATGAAGCTGCTTGGCGAAGACGCGGAACATTCCCCGGACCGCGGCCAGGTGCGGAATAAGTTGAAATTCCGCTCCTATCCAGTTTGACCATTCGCCTTGCTTCACGATTGCGGTTTCGTCGCCGAGAGTGATGCGCGCCACCGGCTGAGTGGGGTCGATATCGATCGCTAGCCTCGCGAATGAGGCGGCGCGATCCTTGCGCAGCGAGTTCGGCGGACCTTGTAAAGCCAGCTCGGCGTGGCCATTTACGGAGATTTTGATAATTTCTCCACCGTCCACCGAGCGCGAGACGTCCTCCGGATCGTCGGTGAAGTAGCTGAACGTGCCTTGCGTGCCGCGAAGATCCGGCGTGCCCATGCCAGCCAGCGCCTCGCCGTAAGGGAGCGGCGGATAATTGGTTGGCATCCGGACGATGACGACCGGAATCCCGGCTTCGCTCAAGATTTGCCAGAACGCTTGCCCCTTTCGAAGCGACGTCACGCGAGGGCGCGAGAGCGGGATCTCGTAGGGACCTAGTGGAAACCGGAACCGGGGTTCTTCCGTCCGGCTCATCGAGGAAAACGGAGTGAGAGTCGCCGGATCGCGCTCGACGAAATCGAAGATGCCGTGCGCTTCGGGATCCAGGCCCGTGATGAATGTCGACCATGCCACCGGGCTCTGTGGCGGCGTCGTGGTTTGCAAGCGCGCGAAGCTTCCGCGGCGGCGAAGTTGGTCCAGGTTCGGCAGCGAGTCCCAATGCCGCTCGACAAAATTCGGATCCATGCCGTCGACGCCGATGACGATCACTTGTCTGCCGTGCGCCGCCGAGTGGTCCGAGCCGCAACCGAATTCCATCGCGAGCGCCAATGCCAGCGCCGCGCGACCCCTACGCAAAGCGAATCACCGAGCGGCCATCCATCCAACCGGGTGGTTCGATACCGAAAAGGACCAACGCGGTTGGCGCCATGTCTTCGATGCCCGGATCGTCGGCATCTAGCTTACGGTTCGAAAAAAGAACGCCCGGCACCAGAGCGGGATCGACGCAGTGGTCGCCGCTCCAGGCCTTGGTATTGTCTTCGAAGACGCGCGCGCTCACTTTGCCTAATGCCGCATCCCAGGACGCCCGATAGCCGTCCGCGTATCCCACCAGCACATCCGGCGCGGCTCTAAGATATGGCCCCTGGTAGAGCTCGGAGCTCGGGCAAATTCTACGAATGGCGATGCCGCTTGTTTCCTCGTCGCGCAGGTTTGCGAGACGAGCCACCAATTCGGTTTCCAAGCCGGCCGCATCCTCGGGGTCCACGATGCCGCGCGCCTCGCGCCCTCGCAAGTTGAGGTAAATGCCCCCGAAACCGAACGTGTAGGCAGATGTCCGCGACCAGTCCACGCCGTTAAATGCTTCGCCCGACTCCGACTCGCCGCGCTCCAGAGCCAGATACCCATTCTGGTGCAACCATGCATTCAGATTGACGCCGCGCCGGAACGAGCAAAAGCCGTGGTCGGAGAGAACGAACAGCGCGGTATCGCGATCCACATGCTCGAGAGTCTTGCCAACCAAGCGATCCATGTCTCGATAGAGTTCCTCGATAACGCCGGAATACGGGCCGGCGGCTCGCGCGGGATCAAGGTAACGATAAAACATATGCTGCACTCGGTCCGTGGTGTCGAACACGCAGGCCACTACGCCGCGGCGAGTACGTTCAAGCGCATTGAGAAACATTGCCTCGCGCTCTTGTTGAATCAAGCGCGCTTGTCCGAGAAAGGCCTCTTCGTCGATGGCGCCTTCATTCAAAGCCCAGGTATCCTCCGCCATGCCCAGCGTCGAGAACGTGCCGAGAAGCTTGGATAAATACGTGGCATAGTAGCGGGGCTCGCTGATCGGCAGCGCGGGCGCTTCGGGATCGATCTGGATCGGCGTAACGTAGAGTGAAAGCTCCGGCTCGGCGTCGTTCAGAAGAAAGCGCGCAATGCCGCGCACCGAGGCGCCGGCGTGAGCTTGGAACCGCAGTCGAACCCAGGGCGTGTATTCGCCGCGCTGCAACGGGTAGCTCGCACCCTGAATATGTAACTCGTAGCCTGCGCCGCCCGCGCGATGAATGCGAAAGGGAATCCGCATCGGGCCCGCGCCCTCGACCAGGCTGTTATCCGGCCCCGTGATGGCGCCCTCGAAGCCATCCTCGCAGGCCGAAAGCGAGTAGCGATTCCCGCCGGTGCACGATCCGTTCGAGGCGCCCGTCTGGAACCACGAAAACGTGCCTTGCGTTCCGCGCACGTCGGGCGTGCACATCGCCGAAAGCAACAGGCCGCGGAAACGTTGCGGAGGAAACGTAATCGGGACTCGCAGAATAGTGCTCCGAATCCAGCGTGATCCCAGAATTTCCCAAAAAGGCTTGCTCTTCTGGCGGAGCTCCAGCAAGGGAGCCGACAATGGGATTCGGAATTTCCCCAGGCGCAGAATGCGCTGAGATGGCCGAACGCGCGACGAGGATAGCTCCGGCACGTACGACCGCAAGTCGCGATTCAGAAAATCAAAGATGTTGTGCTTCGCGGGATTGACGCCTGTCGCAAACGTCGACCAGGCTACTGGAGACAATGCCGGGAAAGTGGTTCTCAGGCGGCGATAAGATCCCTGGTCTCGAAGCCGCGCCAGATTCGGCAGCTTCCCCTCTAGCATGAATTTTTCGGTGAGCGCGGGGTCCAGGCCGTCCAGTCCTAAAAAAATTACCTTCCGGACGCGTGCCGCGCCGAACCCGCTTCGTCGCCGCGCAATCCGAAGAAGCATCCGAAAAGGCCATAGGAAAACGGACAAGAGGCCGGCAAACAGAGACACCACGAGAGTAAAAAATGATTCCAGGAAAACAAAACCGGCGCCCGGGCCAATGTACGCGAAGTGATCGGGCACGTGCATCATCGGAGCTTGCCCTCTACAAACGGGACCTCGAATACCTTCGGGTGTTGAATCGGACCATGGCCGAAATAGCCGCCTTCGCCGAACAGCTCGCCGTGATCGGAAGTGATGGTGATGAAGGTGTTCTTGGGCGCTAAGTCAAAAAGCTCCTCCACTACTCCATCCAGATGTCGCACGGCTTCAATCTGACGTTCGCGGAGCTCCCGAAGTTTACGACGATCGAACCGCCTGGCAGGCGATTGCGCAAGCTTGCCGCCCACCACCACGTCATCCAAATGCCGAAAAACGCCGTGAACGCCGCTGACGCGCGGCCATTCGTTCTCCGGTTCGTCCGGCAGCGCGTAGGGGTAGTGAGTTTCACCGGTGTTCAGCAAATGAAACGAAGGCGCGTTATTGGCGAACTCCATTCGAGGGAGCATGGCGCGCAGGTCGTTGTGCCGCTCCATCAGGCGATAACTGTCGAACCCTGTGTTAAGGATGGTGGCAGGATTCAAGACCGGCAGGGAGACCATCGCGTGCGTGCGGTATCCAAGACTCTGCAGTAAAACCGGTAAATACAAACGAGGCACGAACGACTTGAATTCGAGAGACGGGGCGCCCAGCCGCTCCTTGAACTTGAGTAAATCCCGCTGGTAGTATTCGGACGCGAAAACGTGACGCGGGCTTCGGTGTGGCATCAAACCCATGAGCAGGTTGTAATGCGATGGCGAGGTCCAGGAGGCATAAGACCAACGCCGCTCCACCTTCCCCAACTTTCGGATCGTTTTCGGGCGCGCGGCCGCGAAGGTATCGTAGCGGCAGCTGTCGAAGACCAGAAGAATATAGTTGTTCTTGGCGCGCGGCTGCTCTGAACGCTTCGGCCTCATTCCGTTCCAATCTTATCCGGGAAACGAGAGAATACAAAACCTTACAATACAAAGCATGCGAAGGAATCAGACCTTAATGACCGCGGTCGTCGTCCTCGCCAGTCCGCTTCTGGCACAATCTCCATTGCCGAACGACGAATACGTACGGCGCGCGCCGATCGCGGCTCGGGGTTTGGCGCCGGGCATGAAAGTCAAACAGCTCGGCAACAACAACGGCCGCACGTTCCAAGTGACGCTGCGCAAGGGCGACGAGCTGGCGGCGGGTTTGACGGAGTTCGCTGAACAAAACCACGTGACGCTGGCTCAGGTAACCGGTATAGGCGCTCTCAACTCGGCCGTCTTGGGGTGGTTCGATCCCGACAAGAGAGCCTACAAGAAGATCGTCATCAGCGAGGAAGTGGAGGTCGTCTCGTTTATCGGCAACATCGCGCTCGAAAACGGCAAACCATTTTTGCATGCCCACGCCGTGGTTGCTTTTCCCGACGGAAGCACCAAGGGCGGCCATTTCATCGAAGGGCGCGTAAGTCTCGAGATGCAGATTTTCGTCATGGATTCCGAAGCGGCGCCAACGCCTGTTCCGACAGTAACCGGACCCTTGCCCGTCACCCCGGATTCTTATCCGTTCGGGGCCGCGGATCACACGCGCGTGGCCGGCGATCTCCGGATCGTCGACTACGTGGAGGAGGAGTTTCTCATCTCGGGATCGGCCAATATTTATGACTGGCCGCAGCCCGGTCCGGCTGTCGTACGGACTTCCCGCGTTCCTTACACCACGCGTGTCCTGGTCCGCCGGCCGGCTTTACGAGCACAATTCAGCGGGACGGTGGCGGTCGAAATGCTGAACCCCTCCAACCTCTTCGACCTGAATCTCGGATGGACAATCTCCGGCAAGCAATTCGCGCGTCACGGCGATGCGTGGGTCGGCATCACCGCGAAGCCGGTTTCCGCGGTCGCGCTTAAGAACTTCAATCCGTCGCGCTATGCGCCGCTGTCGTGGGCGAATCCGCTGCCGCTCGACGATCCGAGGAACTGCGCTGCCGTCCCGCGCGACAGCGACCGGCTCACTGAAAACGGATTGGTATGGGATATTTACAGCCAGACCGCGGCCTGGCTGCGGAGCCGCGACCGCACCAATCCGCTCGCGTATGGTGACACAGATGGCCGCGCTCCCGTCCAGCATCTTTACGCCTGGGGCTATTCTCAAACCGGCTCGTTCCTCTACACCTACGTGAATGCCATCCATCCCTTGGACGTGCAGGCGAACGGCCGCCCTCTATTCGACGGCTACCTGATCGCGATGGCGAGCGGACCCTCGCCCATCAATCAATGCGCTCCGCCGATTCCCGCGGGCGACCCTCGCCGCGAGATCAAGAACGTGGGTGTGCCGGTGATTCGAGTGATGAGTGGGTCGGATTATCTGCGCACGATCGGCGCCAGACGGCCGGATAGCGATGCCGCTCCCGACCTCTACAGAAATTATGAAATCGCGGGCTCGGCGCACGCGACGCCGGACGAACTCTACTTCGCCGCCGCTCCGGTCGACATCCTCAAGTCCGGGCGGGCTGTTCCGCCCATGAACTGCAACGAAGGGCCGCGCAGCCGTTTTCCGAACAGCATCGGGTTCAACGCTATTTTCCAAAATCTCGACCTGTGGGTTCGCCAGGGCATTGCGCCGCCTCGAGCCCAGAACATCCACGTCGAGAACAACGCGCCGGTCCTCGACAGGTTCGGCAACGTTACCGGTGGCATTCGTTCGCCGTACGTGGACGTGCCCACCAGCACCTGGTTCGGCAACTCCACCGGAGAATCGTTCTGCATGATCGCCGGGCACGAAGTTCCGTTTGATCACACGCGCCTCAAGCAGCTCTATCCCACCCATAGCGCCTATGAGCGGGCGGTCTCGGAGGATGTATCGGCGCTGGTGACTGAGCGATTCATCACGCCGGAAGATGGCCAGGAGCTAATCGAAGAGTCCAAGAAGGCCGATGTTCCTTAGTCGTGGTACTGCCTAGTATTGACTTGCAGCCGGTGGCTTCTATACGCTGGACAATCAACCTTGCAGTTCGGCGTTTGCCGATTCCCATGTTCGGAAAAACACTTATCCTCGTGCTGATAGGCGCCGCTTGCATAGTCGGCCAATCCACCGGTTCGCTCAGCGGCGTAGTGTCCGATTCTTCGGGCGCGGTCATCCCCGGCGCTCAGGTGAAGGTTTCGAACGACGCCGGAAATGTGAAGTTCGTCACCTCGGGGGAAGACGGCTCGTACCATGTCACCGGCCTTAGCCCCGCAAAGTATTCCGTCGAAGCGTCGTTCGCCGGCATGACTCAAGGCGGCGCGGCCACGGCCGAGATCGGCGAAGGAACAACCACCCTGAATCTGGTCCTGCGCTTGACTCTCGAAAAGCAAGAGGTAACAGTTCAGGAAAACGTGGGCCCGCAGGTGAGCACAGACCCTTCGCAAAGCGCGGCCACCTTGACGGTAAGCGGTGACAGCCTGGACGCTCTATCGGATGACCCCGACGATCTGCAGGCGGATTTGCAGGCTCTGGCCGGGCCTTCGGCGGGCCCCAACGCAGGACAGATTTATATCGACGGGTTCACCGCGGGGGACGCAACGCTTCCGAACAAGGATGCGATCCGCGAAATCCGCATCAATCAGAATCCCTTCTCTCCCGAATTTGACGCCATCGGTTACGGGCGCACCGAAATCCTCACCAAGCCCGGCAAGGACAAGTTTCGCGGGCAAGCGTACTTCAACTACGGCAACGCTTACTTCAATTCCCGGAATCCCTATGCGCAAGAGAAGTCGCCGTTCGATTTGACGGAGTATGGCGGAATTTTTGGCGGCCCGTTGAATAAGAACGCGTCCTTTTTCCTGGATGTGGACCAGCGCAATATCAACAACGGGACCGTGGTGGATGCCATCACGTTGAACCCCAACGCGCTGGCCATCATCAACCCTTATACAGCCGTGTTTTCCAGTCCGCTCTCGCGGTTGCGCATCAGTCCGCGGATCGATTATCAGTTGGGCGCCAACAATACGTTGACGTTCCGCTACGCCTTAACCAGAAGCATCAGCACCGACACCGGCGCGGGAGGTTTCAGTCTCGGCTCCACGGCGTACAACCAGAATCTGGTGGAGCATGCCTTTCAGGCGACCGAAACGGCGGTCCTGAGCTCCAAGGTGGTGGATGAAACGCACTTCCAGTTTTTACATCAGCACAATATTCAAGACTCCACCGATGACGATCCAACCATCGTGGTAGTGAACGCTTTCACCGGCGGCGGACCCACCAACCCGTCCTATTACTACATTCATCACCACTACGAAGTTCAAAACTACCTCAGCATTTTCTCGGGCGCACACTCCTGGAAGATGGGCGTAAGGCTGCGCGCCGTCGCGATCCAGGATTCATCCCATGCGAACTTCGATGGCACCTATACTTTCGGCGGATCGTACGCTCCCATAATCGATCTCACCAATCCGGTTGTGCCCGCCACTCCTTGCAACCCGATGATCCCGAATCCGGGATGCGAAACCATCAGTTCCATTCAACAGTACCAACGCACGCTGCTATTTCAGCAAATGGGTTTCTCGCCGGCGCAGGTCCAGTTGCTGGGCGGCGGCCCCACGCAGTTCTCCATCAACACCGGCAATCCGCTGGTGAGGGTTGGCCAAGTGGACGCCGGCTTGTTCGTGGGCGACGATTGGCGCTTGAAGCCGAACTTCACTCTGAGCCTCGGCCTGCGATATGAAACCCAGACCAACATTCGAGGCAATCTGGATTTCGCGCCACGCCTGGGATTCGCTTGGGCGCCCGGTGGTCCTTCCAAGACGGCGCGCCCGAAAACCGTGATCCGCGGGGGCTTCGGCATCTTTTACTACCGATTCAGCGAGCAAAACATTCTGATCGCGGAACGATTCAATGGCATCGCCCAGCAACAATTTGTGGTGGTGAATCCCGATACGTTTCCCGCCATTCCCTCGGAAGCCGAACTCGTGGCGTCCAATTCGCCGCAAGCGATCCACACGGTCAGCCCGCTGCTGCAAGCGCCGTATGTGGTCCAATCCGCAATGGGCGTGGAACGTCAGATCCCCGGCAACACGACCATCGCGGTCACTTATACGAACTCGCACGGCTTGCATCAATTGCTTTCGCGCAATATCAACGCTCCTCTGCCCGGGACCTACACCGGCGGGCAGGGAAGCGGCGTGTACCCGTACGACGCCACCAACGGCAACGGTCCGATCTACGAAATGGAATCCGGCGGACTGTACAACCAAAATCAGTTAGTGACCAACGTCAATTCGCGGATAAATCCGAATATTTCGCTGTTCGGATATTACGTGCTCAGTTACGTGAACAGCAACACGGACGGCGTCG
>JBEKHQ010000062.1:0-8632 GCA_050012195.1 Bryobacteraceae bacterium
GCCGCGGCGCATCGCTTCCACCGCGAGGCCGACGGTGCCCCAGGCCGTCATCACGATCACCGGCAGCACGGAATCGATGCTCTGAATGCGGGAGAGCAGATCGAGGCCTTCCTGGCCGGAGGTGGTATCGCGCGTGTAGTTTAGATCCATGAGGACGACATCGAAGTCGCGCGCCTCGAGCGCGGAGACGACGGCCGCGGGCGACGTGACGGATTCGATTTGACAGCCTTCGGCCTTGAGCAGCAGGCGCAGAGCCTCCAGGACGTCGGCTTGGTCGTCCGCGACAAGGATGCGGGGCGCGTTGTTCGCCAAGGATTTCATACGGGAATACTGAAGTCAGAATACAGAATCGCGAGGGCGTCGGCGCGGCTTCGGAATCTCACACGGGCTTCTTGTGCTTTAGGCGGATGCTTCCGTTCACGGTGGCAATCTTCAATTCCGGGCCTCCGCGGCCGATGGCGCCGTCGGCATGCCGGGCTGGAAAGGCGCCGCGCAACGCCAGCGGGAACTCGGTTCGGATGCGGCCGTTCACTGTTTCGGCGTGAACACGAGCGGCCACCGAGTTCGACAAAGTAACCGTGATGCCGCCGTTCACGGTGGAAAACTTCGACGCGCTGGTGATTTTTCCTACCGACGCCACGATGGAGCCGTTCACGGTGTCCACTTGCGCCGCCCCGCCGGTGCTCACCCTGACGTTGCCGTTCACCGTGTGCGCTTCGGTGTCGGCTTCGAGCGAGTTTGCTTCCACCAGACCGTTGACCGTTCTCGCGACGAAGCGAACGCCCCGCGGCACGCGCACCGTGAAATCGACACTGACGTCACTGGTCGGCAGGCACTCGCCGGAGTCGCCGACAGCGCAAACGGTGACTCCGCCGTCTCGTTCCACTACTTTCACTTGGATGTCCGACGGATCGTCATTGAGCGCGGTCTTATGGGCAATCACTTCCACACGGTCAGTGGAAGCCGGTTCGGCGTGAATGCTGCCGTTAATCCCGCGGATTTCGACGATCTGGCCTTCGGCGACCTTGCCGGACCAGTGAAAGCTGTCGCGCGGAGCGGCGGCGGGAAGAGCGGTAGCAAAGGCAACCAGAGCGAACAGTGGTAGCAAGCGCACTTGGGTCTCCTTGGGCGTGCGGATATGCACCTGGGATGCCAGTGTAAAGCGTGGACGGCCAACAAGACAAGGCACAAAGGTTGTTCGCTTCTGGGACATCGTGGACGGAACCGGGACTTAGTCCGTCACCCAACCGTCGACGAGGTTGATCACCCGGTTCCCGTATTCCGCGTTTCGCTCGTTATGTGTCACCTGGATGATGGTGGTGCCGGCTTCGTTCAGTTTCTTGAACAGTTCCATGATTTCCTTCCCCTGGCTGGAATGCAGATTGCCGGTAGGCTCGTCGGCCAAGATGATCTTTGGACTGGCGACGATGGCGCGGGCGATGGCCACCAGTTGCTGCTGGCCTCCGGAAAGCTGGTTGGGATAAAGGTCCTTCTTACCCACAATTTGGAAGCGATCGAGGACGTCGCAAACGATGCTGTCCCGCTCGGCTTTCTTGATGTTGCGGTAGGACAGCGGAATGTCGAGGTTTTCGTACACGGTTAGCGAATCCAGCAGATGATAGCTTTGAAAAACGAACCCAAAGTGTTTCTTGTAAAGCTCCATGCGATCTTTTTTGCTGAGCTTGTGGATGGCATGGTCGAGCAAATGATACTCGCCGGTCCAGGCGCTGTCGTGCATGCCGAGCAAATGCAGCAAAGTGGATTTTCCCGCGCCGGAAGGGCCCATAATGGAAACAAACTCGCCGTCCTTGATCTCGACGTTGATGCGGCGCAGGACGAAGGTCTTGGTGGGGCCGTGCTCGAAGTACTTTTCGACGTTGCGCAGGACGATCAGGGGTGAACTCATCGGGATACTCTTATTCTCGTCGGGAGAGCCGGCGCGCGGCAAATGGAGTTTGGAAGCAGCGGGCGGTTATCGGTTCAGCATGTGGGCGAGGCTCGAAAGCACGCGGTCTGGGATCGGGCAATACTCGATGTGGATGGCATTCCGCAAGTTCAGCGAGTTCCCTCCGTCCATCCATACGAACGCGGACATCTTCGAGAAGGCAAGCAGCCCGAGAGTGATGATCAAGACGGCGAAAAAATCAATGTGACGACGAAACATCAGGCCACTCCTACGCTCTCTTCCACGATCCTTCCGTCGAACAGGCGGATGGTGCGATCCGCATAGCGCGCATAGCGGGGATCGTGGGTCACCATGCAAATAGTCGCGCCGCCGCGATGCAACTCGCGGAGCAATTCCATGACGGCTTCTCCATTGGTGGAGTCGAGGTTTCCGGTGGGCTCATCCGCGAGCAAAATGGACGGATCGCCGCCCAGCGCGCGGGCGACGGCTACGCGCTGTTGCTGACCTCCGGAAAGCTGCGACGGATAATGCTTGATGCGGTGGGACATGCCGACCCGTTCCAGCGCATCGTGAACGCGCTTCTTGCGCTCGGCCGACGGCATTCCCCGATAGGTAAGCGGCAGCTCGACGTTTTCGTAAACCGTTAGGTCACCGATCAAATTGAACGCCTGGAAGATAAAGCCGATTTCGCGGTTGCGTATGCGCGCGCGCTCGCTGAGCTTGAGATTCTGCACCGCCTTACCGTTCAGGACGTACGTTCCGTCGGTCGGCGAATCGAGCAATCCCAGAATCGCGAGCAGCGTGGACTTGCCGCAACCGGAAGGCCCGGCTATGGAAAGATAGTCGCCTTTTTTTAGATGCAGGTGGATACCCGCCAGAGCATGCGTCTCCACTTCGTCGGTGACGAAGACTTTGGTCACGCCATCCAAACTGATCAAAGCATCCGGATCGTTCGCCATGAGTAATCCTTTTTTTTGCGCCTAATTCAAGCGGATGCGATTGTACGCATCCTGAGCCGACATGTCCGACAAAATCACTTGATCGCCCACATTCAGCCCGTTCTTAATCTCGATAGTATTGACGGAGCTGCGGCCGAGCGCCACCTGTACGCGTTGCGCTTCTTTCCCTTCCGGGTCGAGTCTGAAGAGCGTGATTTTTGCATCCGGCTGGCCGATTACCGGGCGGCCGACATAAACCACGTCCGCCAGCTTTTCGATGGTGATGGTGCCATCGACGCTCAGATCCGGCCGCATGCCGGGAGCTTCGCCCTCCAACTTGACGTCCACGTCCACGGTTCCGTTGACCGCGGCCGGATCGATGCGCGTTACATGTCCGGGAATAATGCCATTGCGCGTATCGATGGCCGCTACCTGACCGATGGCCACGTCCTTAACCTGCGTCTCGGGAATCTTCAGCGTTGCCTTGAGCCGGTTGGGCTGCGCGATCTTGGCAAGGATGGTGCCCGGCGCCACTCGCATGCCGACCTCGAGCGGCGTGGTCGCGGTCCCAAGCTGCGTCACGGTGCCTTCGACGCCCGCCCGGATCACCAACTGTTCGACCTGCTCTTTTTTCAGCTTGTAGGTGGCCTGCAACTGCTGGATTTGAACCTTGAGCGCGTCGAGCTGCGCCTTGGTGGACTGGCTGCTGATGTCCAACTGCTCTTTGGATAGCGCGTAGCGCCCCTTCAGCTCTTCGGCCTTCGCGGCGGAGAGCTTGGCGTCGATTTCCGACTTTAAGCCTAATTTGGTGAGTTGCTGATCGCGGTCGGCCTGCAGCGCGGCCTGCTCCATGTCGGACTTCACTTGCTCGGTGGTGGCTCTCTGCGCGAGTTGCTGGGTTTCGAGCTGAACTTTCAAGTTCTCGTAATTCGCGTCGGCTTGCTTGATCTGCCATTCCGCGTTGGTCGCGTCCAACTCCATTTGGGGGTTACTGAGCACCATGATGATGTCATTGGGATGGACCTTGGCGCCGGGCAGGAAGTTGGTCTTTTCGACGCGGCTGTCGAAAGTGGCTGGAATCCACATGAAGTCTTCCACCACCAGCGTGCCAAGACCGCGGACTTCGCGCAGCATGGGACCGCGCTTGACAGTGTCGATCCAGACGGTGGCGCGATCGACCGAGGGCGCGGCGGGCTTCAGCCGGGAAAGGCCCCAGGTGATTAAGGGGATGGCCGCGATGATGACGGCGATGAACAGTATCCGGCGGATCAGTTTCCGGCGCGCGACTTCTTTACCACGAGGTACGTCCATGAATGTCTCCCTGTCTGAAGGCAACTACCCTGCCAATATCCATCTTACTGAAAAATAAGGGCTGAGGCAGCTTGTCGAGAGGCTAGGCGAAGGATGATTGTCCGGTTGTGGGATTGGTTGTGTACGAGCCGGGACGATAGGCGGCGAGGTCAGGTCATGAGCAAGACCGAGTCAGGTTATGCCGAAGGCCCAAAGCAGGAACGCGTAGTCGAATGCCACTTCCTTAATCCCTTCGTATCTCCCCGACGGGCCGAAGTGGCCGCTGCCCATATTTGTTTTTAGCAGCAGCACGTTCTTGTCCGTCTTCATCGCGCGCAGTTTGGCGACCCACTTGGCCGGCTCCCAGTACGACACGCGAGGATCGTTCAATCCCGCCGTGACCAGCATGGTCGGATACTCGCGCGCCGTCACGTTTTCGTACGGCGAATACGAGCGGATGTAATCGTAGAATTGCTTCTCTTCCGGGTTGCCGAATTCTTCGTACTCGCTGATGGTGAGCGGCAACGTGGGATCGAGTCCAGTGTTCAGCGTATCGACAAAAGGTACTTTGGCGATGGCCGCGCGGAATAAATCCGGCCGCAAGTTCAGCACGGCGCCCACCAGCAACCCTCCGGCGCTGCCGCCCATGATCGCCAGCCGATCGGATGAAGTGTAGCGTTCGCGGATCAAGTGCTCGGCGCTGGCGATGAAATCCGTGAAGGTGTTCTTCTTCGCCAGCAGCTTGCCTTGATCGTGCCACTCCTCGCCCAACTCCGCGCCGCCGCGAATATGCGCGATGGCGAAAGCAAAGCCGCGATCCAGCAGGCTCAGCCGCTCGGACGAAAATCCAGGATCGATGCTGTGGCCGTACGATCCGTAAGCGTACAGCAGCAGCGGGCCGCAGCCGTTCTTCTCGAATCCGACCCTGTAGACCAGCGAAATGGGCACTTCGACGCCGTCGGGCGCCGCAGCGAAGGTGCGCTCGGACCGATATTGCGTGGGATCGTATCCGCCTTTGACCTCGTATTGCTTCTTCAGTTCCCGCGCTCGGGTTTCCAGATTATAATCGAACACGGAAGCGGGCGTTACCAGCGACGCGTAAACGAATCGCAGGGTTTTTGTTTTATACTCGGCGTTCCCAATGGTGCCGACCGTATAGACCGGCTCGGGAAAATCGATGTAGTGGAGGAATGCGCCGGCGCCGTCGCGAATGCAAAGTTTTTCGAGGCCGCGTTCGCGTTCGGAAACCACCAGGTAGTCTTCGAATGAATCGACGCCTTCGATAGTCACGGACGGGCGCGCCGGCACCACTTCCTCCCAGTTGTCGCGCGAAGGATTCGACACCGTCGTTCGCATCAGCCGGAAATTCTTCGCGCTTTGGTTGGTGCGGATGTAAAAATAATCGCCGTGATGGGCGGCGTCGTACTCTATGTCCTGCCGGCGCGGCAACATCACCTGGAATTCGCCGAGCGCGTTGGCCGCATCCAAGTAGCGGACCTCCGAAGTCAGCGGGCTCGAGAGGTGAAGGAACAGGAATCGACGGCTGCGGGTCTTCGCGATTCCAAGAACGAAGCGACCGTCGTCTTCCTGGTAAACGAGCGTGTCCGACGCCGCTCCGAGCTCGTGACGAAAAACGCGATAGGGCCGACGCGCCGGATCGAGCGTCGTATAGAAAAACGTGCGATTGTCAGCGGCCCATTCCAAGCTGTAATAGGTGTTGGAAATTCGATCGGGAAGCAGGTCGCCAGTGGCCAGATCCTTGACGACGATGGTGTACGTTTCGCCGCCTTCGGTATCGGTGGAATATGCCAGCAGGCGATGATCGGGACTCACGCTGAAATTGCCCAGCCGGAAATACTTCTGGCCCGCGGCCAGGACGTTGGAGTCCAGCAGAATTTCCTCCGGCGCGTCCAGGCTCAAGTGCTTGCGGCAACTGATCGAGTATGCCTTGCCCTCTTCGGTTCGCGCGTAGTAGAAATAATCGTCGCGCTTGACCGGAACCGAGAGGTCCGTTTCGTTGATGCGGCCCAGGATCTCCTGATACAACCTTTCCTGAAGCGGCTTGGTGGACTCCATCACCTGTTCGGTGTACTGGTTCTCGGCCTCGAGATACGCGGTCACATCCGGATCCGTGCGATCGCGCAACCAAAAGTAATTGTCGACGCGCGCGTGGTCGTGAAGGATGGTTTCTTTGGGAACGGTCTTGGCGACCGGGGGAACAAGGTTCATCCTTGGGCCCTGTTACAGGCTCTCCTCTTTGCCCATGTACAGTTCGCTGACCAAGTGCCGATGATTTTCGAGCACGCGGCTGCGCCGGACCTTCATGGTGGGAGTGAGCTCGCCGGTTTCGATCGCGAAATCGCGTTCCAGCACGCGGAACTTCCGGATTTGCTCGAACGGCGCAAGCTGCTTGTTGACGCGGGCCACCGCTTTCCGGACTTCGTCAAGAACCGGCGCCGCGACGGCCATTTCGTGCGGCTCGCGCCCCTTGAATGCCTCCATCCCTTTCAGCGTCTCGGCGCTGGCGACATTGACGGTCACGAGCGCAGTGACGTAGGGAAGACGATCGCCGATCAAAACCACCTGATTGATGAGAGGCTCGGTCTTGAAGAGCCCTTCGATGCGGGTAGGATAGATCTTCTTGCCGTTGGAGGAGACGATGAGCTCCTTCTTGCGGCCGGTGATGTAGACGTAACCGTCGGCATCGATTTCGGCGATGTCGCCGGTATAGAGCCAACCGTCGCGCAGCACGGCGGCGGTGGAATCCGGGTCGTTGTGATAACCGGAAAAAAGCGTCGGGCTCTTGATCAGCAGCTCGCCGTCTTCGGCCAGGCGCAGTTCGACGCCGGGGAGCGCGACGCCGATGCTTCCCGACTTTGGGCGATCGAGAGGATTCAAGCATGCCACGCCGCCTTCGGTCAAGCCATAGCCTTCGATCAAGGGCATGCCGATGGCTGCGAAGAAGCGCGCCAATTCCTTGCCAAGCGGCGCGGCGCCCGACGCAGCCAGCCGAAGCCGGCCGCCCAAGCGTGCGCGAATTTTTGAAAACACCAGACGGTCGGCGAGCTTGAGCGAAGTTTGCATCCAGCGCGGAACCGGTTGGCCCTGTTCGCGCAAGCGGGCGACTTCGGCGCCTAATCCCACCGCGCCGTGGAACAACCGGCGAGAAAGAGCGCTGCGTTTCTTGATCTCGGTATGTATACTGGCGAAGATCCGTTCCCACACCCGCGGCGGCGCGAGCAGAAATGTGGGGCGTATGGTTCTCATTTCGTTCGGGAGCTTGGCCAGGCTTTCGGAAAACCAGACTGCCACGCCCGAGCGGATAGGCAATAGTTGGATGACCACGCGCTGAGCGATGTGCGCGGAGGGAAGAAAGCCGATGGTGCAGTCGGTGGCGTAGAGCGGCATCGCGATGGGTCCCATCTCGACATTCGCGACCAGCGCCCGATGGCTGACCAGCCCCATTTTTGGTTCTCCGGTGGCGCCGGAGGTGAGATAAAGAATGGCGATGTTGTCCGCGCCGGTCTCGGCGTGAATCTTTTCGAACGCTTGTGGATCCTCGGCCAGGACGGCCCGGCCCAGGTCGCGCAGGGATTCGAGCGTGCGCGCATTCTCGGCTTCGCCCGTCAGCAGGATCCACTGAACGGCGAGCGTCGGCTGGCCCGCCGTTTCGATCAGCGCCTGCATGGTTTTCGGATCTTCGGCGAACACGGCCTTGGCGCCGCTTCCGCGCAGGTTGCGGATTTGATCCGGCAACGGATAGCTGGTATAGAGAGCCGCGGCGATGGAACCGTTGGCCATGATGCCGAGGTCGGCCAAATAGAACTCGGCGCGGGTTTCCGAATGCAAGGCGACGATATCGCCTTTGCCGATTCCCAGACGCCGCAAGCCGCAAGCGATCTCCCGAACAGCCTGGTCGTACTCGGACCAACTGTAGGTTTTGTATTTACCCTTGCCGATCGGCTGATGCAGAGCCGGCGCGTCGCCGTACGTTCGGGCGGAGTCTTCGAGGACTGAATACATGGTACGGAAGCCCATGGGGATATTGTAAGCCGCGCGTACCGATTACCATGGAATGCATGGCGCCTTGGTCGAAGGAACTGGACGTTGCCGTCGCGGCCGCGAAAGAGGCCGCCGAGCTCGCGCTGCGCTGGCAGCCCAACATCGTCGCCGAAACAAAAGCGGACAACTCGCCGGTCACGCAGGCCGACAAGGAGTGCGAGCGGCTGATCGCGCGCAGGCTGAGCGATGCGTTTCCAGGCGACGGCCTGCTGGGCGAGGAGGGCGTGCGCGGCGAATCCACCAACGGCCGCAAGTGGATCATCGACCCCATCGACGGCACGCGCGATTATGTGCGCGGCAATCCGCTGTGGGCGAATCTCATCGCGCTCGAATCCGATGGTGAGATTGTCGCCGGTGTCGCGAATCTGCCCGTTCTCGGCAAGATTTATACCGCCAGCCGGGGCGGAGGAGCGTACTCGAACGGCGCTTCGCTTCG
>JBEKHQ010000063.1:0-8624 GCA_050012195.1 Bryobacteraceae bacterium
AACATTACTGGCCGCAAACGCGTGGGGGCAGGATTGGAAAGCCTACTCGACCTGGTGCGTCAACGACACGGGGTCTTCACATCGGTTTTACATGCTTAGTTGCAGGGTTTCAGACCAATACGATTCCGTCTCGATCTGCCAACGCGATGCCGCATCGCACAATCCGGACCACGGGAAAGCGGTTAAGGCGATCACTGACGCGGGGCGCCTTGCGGTGGACGAGTACATGGAAGACAAGAAACCCAAACGATGCAAATCTTCTAAGTAAGAAGACGGCATGCCATGCGCGCCCTAAGCGGTAGGTGATACCATGGCGCGTATTCGAAATCAGGTGGAGAATTACCAGATGAAATACCGCTTTGCCGCGTTCTTGACAATCCTGGTTGTCGTTTTGATTGTTTGGCAAGCGATCGCCTGGCGGGCGGTTCACGCGCAGCCAGGCGCGGTAGACATACCATTCGCGGAAGGGTTTTCGATCTACAACGTCCCAGGATCCGTTAATTTTTTCGCGCGCCGAGCGGACGGCACGTATGCCAGTCTCGAGTTCGGGGTAACCAGCAGCACCTATTCCTTGATGACCGCACTGAGCGGATTGACTCAGTTACTATCGGTTGGGCTCAAGAGCCTGGCTGCAGCCCCGGCTGGGCCGGTGGGCGTGGGAACCCAATCTCAGTTGGTGGCATTTGCCGACCTGACCGGTAACGGATCGGGGGGAGCTGCCTATGGCGTTGGTGATACGGTGATCGTTTACCAGGCAGCCATTGGGTTTTCGTTAAACACGTTGCTCACCTCCGGAATCGTAAGTAGGCCGTTAACCACATACTATTTTGTTGGGCAGGACGTGAACAGCGTCTTCTTCGCGGATTTTAACGGCGACGGTTTACCCGATCTGGCGGTAGGGTATGACGGCGGCGATGATCCCGGTGGCATGGCCATCCTCCTGAACAACGGCAATGGCACGTTCGAGAAGCCTGTCACCTACGCCAGCGGAACCCCGGCCACTAACTTCGCGGTGCTCGATCTGAACCACGATGGCGTTCTCGACATCGCGATGGTATCGCTCGATCAAAAAGTGACGGTGTTGCTTGGAAAAGGGGACGGCACTTTCCGAACGTCTGCGCAGTACTCTGTGGGAACCGGTCCCGGGGGTGCTTACGGTCCCGGCGGTGGTTCCGGCCAGGCCATCGCGATTGCCGATTTCAACGGCGACGGGAATCCTGACATCGCCGTGGGCGGCACAACCGGTATCTTGTTGGGCAATGGCGACGGAACCTTCCGCGCCGGCTCACCGCTACCCGCCGCGGCTAGTGGCACTCTGATTTGGACATTCGCCGCTGGAGATCTGAACGGCGACGGAAAAATGGACCTGGTTTATGCCGACATTCAGAATCAGGTTGTCGCTCCGCTTTTTGGTAACGGCGACGGTACCTTCCAGCCGGGCCAGACCTATGCCGTGAACCAGTTTCCGAATTCTCTGGTGCTCGTGGACTATAACAACGACGGCCGCCTGGACATCATCAACGGACGGGGAGACGCGCGGCTTTTCTTCGTCGGGGGGTCTGGAAGCGCCGATATCCTTCTAAATAACGGCGACGGTACTTTCCAAGGCGTACCCGCGTTCTTCACCCTTCCGAACAGCGAGGCCAACAGCAACTTCTACTCGGTAAGCGCCATGGCCGCCGGCAATTTTGGCGGCACTTATCCCGGCGTTTTGGCGTCCGCGACAGGCGGCCTGACACTTTTCATGGGCAACGGAAAGGGAGGCTTTCAGGCTCCGCAAAGCGTCGCCACCCAGGGTTCGAACTACGGCCCGATTGCGGCGGCGGACTTCAACGGAGACGGAATCGCCGACGCAGCGGTAGTTCAGCAGTCTGCCGGTAACGGCACTATCGTTCTCCTTCCGGGCACCGCCACTGGCTTCGGATCGCCGACTCCTATTACTACCAGCGGCCCCACTCCGGCGGCAATGGTAAGCGGGGACTTCAGCGGCGACGGCCATGCCGATCTGGTGTTCGTGGGCCAAGCGAATGGCAGCGGGGTGCTGGGAATTCTAAAGGGTAACGGAAATGGCACCTTTCAACCGCTCGTCACGAGTCCAGCCGGAGTAAGCCCGTTCGCGCTGTCGGCGGTGGATCTCAACGGCGACGGAAACCTCGATCTCGTCTTCGCGGACAACGGAACGAATGGCGTCGGTGGCGGGATTTACGTCGTAATCAACATGGGAGGAGGTGCCTTCCAGGCTCCCGTCAAGGTATCATCCGGAAGCTACTCCGCGTTCGGAGTTGGCGATGTCAACGGAGACGGCAAGCAGGACTTGGTAGTGGCAACCGAGGTGCAAGCGACTGGCAACGGGGTGGTCAGTTGGCTGGCGGGGAATGGCAATGGAACGTCTTTTCAGTCGCCCATAGTGATCAGCACCTCGAACGCCCCTATCAACGCGGTGCTCGCCCAGGATTTCACTGGTACCGGCGACGCCGACATTGTGCTCGCTCACCAGGCAAATAACACGACTTATCTGGCCAGCTATGGCGGTGGCGCATTCTCCGTGGAAACCCCGTTGCTTGGCCCCGGCGAGCCCACTCTTCTCGCCACTGCGGACTTCAACGGCGACGGAAAGCCGGATCTGCTCGTCGGGGGCAATACGATGTCGGTCTTGTTGAACAAGTCGGTTAAGACCGCGAAGGCCTCCGTCGGTTCGGCCGCGCCTGCGATCTCAACATCGGTCGCGCCCGGATCGCTCGCCTCCGCGTACGGGGCCGATCTCGCTTCCAGCGTCGCGGGTAGCACGTCGCTGCCCCTGCCGACGAGCTTCGGCGGCACATCGATTTCGATTCTAGATGCTTCGGGCAATGTCACCGCCGCTCCTCTGCTCTACGTCAAGCCGACGCAGGCGAATTTCGAAGTGCCTCCCGGCCTTGCGACCGGGCCTGCGACCGTGACGATTACCAGCGGCGACGGAACGCAGTCGGCCGCGAACGTGCAGGTGGCTTCCGTAGCTCCCGGAATATTCGAGCTGAACAGCGGCGGATTGGCTGCAGCATATGTGATTCTCTACCATGCCAACAACACCCAAACTGTCGAGCAAGTCTATACGCATAGCGGCGGCGCAGTGGTGGCGACCCCGGTCAGTCTGGGATCCTCAACCGACAAGCCATACTTGTTTATTTTCGGGACTGGTCTCCAAGACGCGGGAACGGCGGGCGTGACCGTGACGGTCGGCGGAATCAGCGTTCCGGTCTCCTATGCAGGGCCGCAAGGAGGCTTCGTGGGCTTGGACCAGGTGAATGCGCAGTTGCCCGCTTCGCTCGCGGGCAAGGGCAACGTGACGATCCAGGTCACGGCGAGCGGCATTGCGGCCAACGCCGTAAACATTACCTTCCAGTAACTCATCGTGCCAGCCTACGGACTGAGTCACATCTTATGGCTGATCGGCATCGCGGGCACTTCGGCGATTCTCTGCTTCCTTTGCCGCGGGCAATTGCTCTCCCACCGCGTGGTCCGGGCGGTATTGGCGTGCGTTTTGCTGACGGCCGAAATCGAGCGCGCGCTGCGCGACGGCCTTCACTTTCCGGACCGGTTGCCGCTCAACTTGTGCAATGTTTCCACCTGGACTACAGTCCTGGCGCTGGTGATGCTGTGGCCCCTGGCGGTGGAGTTCGTCTACTTCGTCGGCTTCTCGACGGCTGCCATGACGCTTCTTATGCCGGATATGGGCTCGCCCTGGCCGTTCCGGTTCTTCATCAACCATGCAGGAACCATAGTCGCCGCTACGGTGCTGGTCTTCGGCGGCGTGGGGCGGATTAGGCGAGGAGCTGTGTGGCGCTCGCTAGGCCTGTTGGGAATCTACGCGGTTTTCCTGGGGACCTTCGACTGGGCTTTCGGAACCAATTACGGGTACCTCTGCAGTAAGCCGCGAGGCGTCACTCTGATGAACTTGATGGGCCCTTGGCCAGTCTACCTTGCATGGACCGGCCTGGTCGCGCTCGGCCTGTTCTGGCTGATGTGGATTCCAGTCCGCAGGGGCGCGTCGTGACCGGACAGGTCATATTCGGGCCTGTCCACATCGCATGGGTGCTCGGAATCGCCGTCGCCGCGGCTTGGCTTACCCATCTCTGGCGCCGTAATCGCGTTCCGCGGCAGGCGTTGCGAGCCGTTCTCGGGTGCCTGCTGGCGGGTAGCGAGTTACAACGCTACTTTCACGACGGTCTGACGTGGCCCTCCGGCCTGCCGCTGCAACCCTGCAATGTGACGGCATGGGTCGCGGTGGCGGCTTGCATTACCCTGTCGCCCCTGGCCATCGAGTACGTCTACTTTGTCGGGCTTGCGGGAGCGGGCATGGCGGTGATCACACCGGACGCGGGCGCCGACTGGCCTACGCGGTTCTTTATCAGCCACGGCGTGCTGATTGTTACTGCCTGTGTCCTGACGTTCGGCAACCCGGCGCCATTGCGTCAAGGAGCAGTGTGGCGGGCCTACGGTCTGTTCGTCGCAGGCGCCGGGGTGATGGGAATCTTCGACTGGGCGTTCGGCGCCAATTATCTATATCTGCGCGGCAAGCCGGCGAACGTGTCGCTGTACGACTGGATGGGCCCCTGGCCGGTGTACATCGTCTCCGCGGCTCTGTTTGCTCTGTCACTGTTCTGGCTGCTGTGGCTGCCCTGGCGCTACAGTAGCGGCCGGCACTCAACACACCATGCCTTCATGCGTCAGGCTGAAATTTAGAGCTTCGCATACAGGCCGCCCCTAGGACGGTCAACAGTACAAAGGTCCTAAGATTCACCCTAAAGTTGGCCAGTCAAGAATCCGAGTCTGCATTAGATAGACCTATTCTGGAGGCGGAGAATGAAGCCACGAATTTCCGCGCTTGCCGTCCTCATCGCCATTGGCGCGTTCGGAGCAGACCGGCACAAGCTGGACGTTGATCCGGAAAGCGAAGACGGGATTCTACTACAGCGGATCCAGCAAGAGCCTTCGCAACCGCGCAAACTGGCGCTGCTCCAGAAGTATGCGATCGAGTTTCCAAAGACGACGTCGATTGCCTGGGTTTACGAACAACTGCTGCCGATTTACGCGGAGGCGAAAGCCGATGACAAGGTGATCGCCACCGCCGACGCTTTGCTGGCGATCGATCCGGACGATCTGGATGCCGCCCATGGCGCGCTGCGCGCCGCGGAAGCGAAAGGGGCGACGGGGTTGATCCGCAAATACGCCGAACTGGCTTGGGACATCGCTTCCCGCCTGGCGCGAAAGCCGAAACCGGAGGATCCGGACGAAGCCCAAAACTGGACCAAGCAGATGGAGTTCGTCAAGCAGGTTCTCGACTACTCGGAATTCACAATGGCGGCTCAGGCGGCCTCCGAGCCCGACAAGAAAAAGAAGGCGGAACTGGCGGACGCGCTGCGGACCCGCAATCCGGAAAGCCGATACCTGGCGAATATCAAGAAGGTTTCCGCGATCGATCTAGCCTCCATGAGCCCGCCCATGGCAGCGGCGCTCGCGGAAAAGGGTCTGGCCGACGACCCGGACAACGAAGATTTCCTGATGAACGTTGCCAATTTCTACATGACCCGCGAAAAGAGCTTGCCGAAGGTATTGAGCTACTCGCTGCGGATATTGGACTTGATGCAGAAGAAGTCCAAACCTGATTCTCTGACCTCCGCGGCTTGGGAGCAGAAGAAGGCGAAGTATACGGGCTGGGCGGGTTGGATGGCGGGGGTGATCTATGGCAAGGACGCGCGCTACGGTCCGTCGGACCGTTACTTGCGCCTGGCGCTGCCCTACATCCAAGACGACGCCAAGCTACTGGGCACGGCTTACTTTTATCTGGGCTACGACAATTATGCGCTGGCGGGTGAGCTGAATGACAAGGGCCGCGCGATCGAGGCGGTCAAGTTCAGCAAGCTCTCCGCGGCCAGCGAGGGGCCGTTCCAGTCTCTGGCCCGCAAGACGCTGGAGTCGCTGCGCAACGACTTCAACGTCGAGTAGCCGGCTTGGGGGGCCTGCACGGCGTCGCCGCGCGCCGGTTAACCGCTTGGGACAGTGGTAATCTGATAAATGCTCCCAGAAATCCATTGCATCCGGCGGCGCCCGCCGATGGCCCGCGGCGGCCTACTTGCATTTAGCCCCTCACTTGAGCGAAGCTGGATGGTTTTCCAACCTTGATGGACAAGAATCCATGCGGGTGAGAATTCTGTATCACGACCATTGTTTCGACGGCGCCGCTTCCGCCGCGTTCTTCAGCAGGTTTTACGAAACCAAGTTCGCGCCCCAAGCAACGTTCGAATTCACGGGGCTTGCGCACCGGGCCTCCCAGTTGTTCGGGGACGGTCTCTTTGACGGCGATGTAAATGCCATCGTGGATTTCAAGTATTCGCCCGACCCGCGGCTCACCTGGTGGTTCGATCATCATCAAAGCGCGTTCTTGAGTCCCGAGGACGCCGAGCACTTTCACCAGGATCGCAGCGGCCACAAGCTCTTCGATCCGTCCTATAGCTCCTGCACCATGTTCATTGCGCACGTGGCGCGGGAACGTTTCGGTTATGAAGCGCCCGATCTCGCCGAACTGGTGAATTGGGCCGATATTATCGACGGCGCCCGCTACGCCAATGCGCAAGAAGCGGTGGAGCTGCGCGCGCCGGCCATGCAGCTGACGCTGGTGATCGAAAGCGCGAAAGGGTCGGAAATAATTCACAAGATTATCCGCTGGATGCGGCATCGGAAGTTGGGCGAAATCATGCGGGAACCGGAGATCCAGCGGTTGTACACGCCGTTACACGAGCGGCATCTTCGCTCCATCGACATTATTCGCGAGCGCGCGCACAGCCGGAACGGAGTTATTTTTTTCGACTTAATCGGGGACGAGCTGGAAGGGTACAACAAATTTATTCCGTACTACCTGTTTCCGGATTCCACTTACACCGTCTCTGTGAGCACGTCCAGCTTCCGCACCAAGGTCTCGGTGGGATCGAACCCCTGGGCGCCGCAAACGCCCAATCACAACCTGGCCACCATCTGCGAGCGATATGGCGGCGGCGGTCACCCGCGCGTGGGGGCCATCAGTTTCGAAGTGGGGGCGGTCGCCGAAGCGAGGAGAGTGGCCGAGGAAATCAGGATGGAGCTGGAAAGCTAGTTTCTGCCCAACAACTTCTCGACGTATTTTCCGATCACGTCCACTTCCACATTGATTTTCGCCGCCCGCTTGTAGGTGGGCATGACCGTGTGTTCGTAAGTATGCGGGATGATGGCGACACCGACGACGCGCCCTTCCATAGCGGCCACCGTGAGGCTCACGCCGTCCAGCGTCACCGAGCCTTTGTGAATCAGGTAGCGATCCAACTCGGCGGGCATCCCGGCTTTGAGCCACCAATTCCCGTCCGGAAGCGATTCGAGCGATAGAAATTCCGCGGTTCCGTCGACGTGGCCCTGGACGATGTGACCGCTCAAGCGATCGCCCACCGCCGCCGGCCGTTCCAGATTCACCAGCGAACCTTCGCCAAGGGCGCCCAGATTGCTGCATTCCAGCGTCTCTGGCGAAAGATCGCACCAGAAGCCGTCCTGCTCGATGTCGACCGCTGTCAGGCACACGCCGTTCACCGCGATGCTCGAGCCGGGATCGGCGTCCTCGATCACGATTCGGCATTTTACGTTCAGCCGATGGCCTGCCGCGGCCACCACGCCGACCTCTTCGATGATTCCGGTGAACAACTCACTTCTCCAAATACGCTTCGACCGCGAATTCGTCCGGGGGAATGAGGTGCACCTTTACGCGGCCGAATTGGATCGCGTCCTTGCGGCGCAATCGGCCGGCGCCCCCAGCCACGGGAAGCGAGTGCAGCCCGCCTAGAATCTTAGGCGCGTAGTAGAAATAAATCTTGTCGACGATATCGGCTTCGAGCGCGGCCCAATTGAGCTTGCTGCCGGATTCGATCATCAGCGACCGGTACTGCTGCCCGGCCAGATACTCCACCAGCTTTCCGAGATCCGCGCGTCCGCCCGGACCGTCGAAGGTCAGCACGCGGATGCCCCGGTATTCGAGCATCCGCCGGCGCTCTTCCGACGCCGCCGACGTGGTGAGCACCGCAAGGTCGCCGTTGGCGCTCGAGACGATGCGCGAATTGAGTGGAATGCGCAACGTGGAATCGGCCACGATTCTCAGCAGCGGGCGGCTGCGCTCCAGCCCGGTGCGATCAGTCAGCAGGCAATCGTCCGCCAGCACCGTCCCGATGCCGGTGAGGATCACGTCCGAATCGTGGCGGATTTGTTGGACATGCGCCCGGGCGCGTTCACTGGTGATCCAACCCGTATTGTCCTCCGGCGCCGCGATTTTGCCGTCCAGCGTGAGCGCCGCCTTCAGCGTCACCAGCGGAAGTCCGGTGCGCATGGAGTGGACAAAAGCCTCGTTCAACTGCGCGGCTTCTTCGGAATATTCGGAGGCGACTTCCACCGCGACGCCCGCATCGTGCAAACGGCGGAACCCTTGCCCGCGAACCAACGGATTGGGATCCTCCATCGCCGCCACCACGCGCGCCACGCCCGCTTCGACCAACGCGTCGGCGCACGGAGGTGTACGTCCTTGATGCGCGCACGGCTCCAGCGTGATGTAGAGGGTGGCGCCGCGCGCCTGG
>JBEKHQ010000064.1:0-8583 GCA_050012195.1 Bryobacteraceae bacterium
CCCACAGGACGTCCCGCGCTTCCGTCAACTGTCGGTGATCGCGAATATGCAGCCGGGTTTCTGCTGCGGCGCGGACGAGTTGGGGCCGGTGAAGATCGATTCGTGGAACAGCTTGCTGAAAGATGGCGCCAAGCTGACGTTCAGTAGCGATTGGCCTTGCACCTGGCCGCCCGACCCGCTGGCCGGGATCGAGGAAGCGGTGACTCGCGAGATCCAGCGCGACGTCACTCCGCACGGTCCGGTGGGTGAAGTTCGATACAACCAGCCCGGCGAAAGGCTTTCGGTGGAGCAGGCGGTGCTGGCTTATACGCGCGATGCCGCGTACGCGAACTTCGCCGAGAAACTGACGGGGACCCTGGAGGCGGGCAAATTCGCGGACTTGGCCGTGCTGTCGAGCGATATCTTTTCCGCCAAGCCGGAGGACATCGGAAAGACGCGCGTAACGATGACGATAGTCGGCGGCAAGATCGTCTTTCGGCAGTGACGGCGGCGAATCGGTTTCCGTTCAGACGCATCGCCGTCACGGTTCCTCCCAGCGATTGGTTCCACGGCATCTCGCGCGCATTGTGCGACATCTACCGCGGGGAGCTGGCGGCGCTGGGCCTCGACATCTTCGATGTTCCGATGGACGCTTTTTTGCTACCGGACGTAGTCCTCGTCGACCGCATCGTTTCCGATCTGAGGGCCTTTCGGCCGGAGTTGGCGTTCGGTCTTCACAAGGGCGCCTGTGCGCTACTGTGCCGTTTGCCGGCGGGCCGGGACGGCTGGCGGCCGAACATCTTCACAGAGGTTCTCGATATCCCGACGGTTTGTCTTTGGGATCACGCGCCGTTGGAATTAGCCGATCAGCTACTCGCTCCGCACCCCGCCGATCCCGGCGCATCGGCGGCCGGCGCGATGGCGAAACTGCGCCGATCGTTGACGCATCCCCGCCTGATGCATTGGTCGCCCGATACGGGCCAGACACGGATCATGAGGGAGCTCGGATTCCTGCTGCCTGATCGGGTAATCGAGGAGCCGCTTCCGGCGCTGCCGGGGTTTGCGGCGCAAGGGACGAGCGAGGTCCGCCAGGGAAGCGTCGCGTTCGTCGGGCACCTGTATCAGGAGCCCGTTACTTATCCGCATCGGGCACTCAAAGGCCTGGCGGAGAACGTTGTCCGGACTTGGGTCCACGCGGCCAACAGACCGCTTTGGGATTTGCTGTCGGATCAAATCGGCGGAATGGATGCCGGCTTGCGAAAGCGGTTGGCGCTTGACTTGGACCAAACGTATTTCTGGCATTTTGCGCACCGGCTGGTGCTTCACGATGCACAAACAGCGCTGCGCCTCCACATTCTGGGATCCGCCGGAGTTCCGGTCACATGCTACGGCAATTTGAATCCGGAACTGGCGGGCGTACCCAAGAATCTTATGCCGGTTCACGGCCACATCCCTTATGGGCCGGAGCTCGCGGCGTGCCTCGCGCGGCATACGATCATGATCGACGTCTTCAATCCCGGGGCGATTCGCGGCTTTAGCCACAAGCCGATGATTGCGTTTGCCGGCGGCGGATTCATGCTGGTGAATCGAAAGGACGACTTCATCGCGGCTTTCGGCGAAGCGGGAGAGGCTGTGTCTTACGATCCCGAGTCGGGCGATTTGGCGGCCAAGATTGATCGCTTTCTTGGGAATCCCGCATATCTTCGCGAAGTGGGAGATGCGATTCGGGCGACCATCTCAATACGCTTCCAGTTGAAAGACGTTTTGGCGCGAGTTATGGAAGCGGCGTTTTATCGCGCGGCCGGCTCCGGCTTCGTTTCGAGCGGGGCACTGCCACGGGAGCGCAGCACGGCCATCGCGAATCTGCTGCCGACGATTCGATCCTGGCGCAAGTGGACCGCTGCGAGCGTCCGGCACGCCGATGGAAAGGTTTTGGTCGTCGGCCGGCGGCAATGGGAGTGGGCAGCAATGATCGCAATTCCGAAGTCCGCTAAAGAGCTGCGCGAACCGCACCTGCGGCTGAGTATCCTAGTGGAAGCCGGGAGAATCGGCGTGGCGGTATTGCTCGACACCGGAAAGCTGATGGGGGAGCAGCACGTCAGCGCTACCGAGCACGCGGTCAGTCTTACTGTAGAACTGCCGACCGAGGGCGCATCGAAAGTGATACTGCGAAGCAGCGCCTCCGTCGCCAGCCGCGCGATGGTGATCGAGGCTACCTTATGCGATCGCAGTCCGCGGCCTGCCTGAAGTTTGCAGCCATTTCGATGCGCGCCGCGCCAAAGCGGCTCGCGCGGTTTCCAGATCCTCGGGCGAGGCGGCGGCCCATTGCGTGAGCCGATTGCGAAGCGCGAGAACCGCGGCCGTAAAATCCAACGGAGACGATGCGGCATTCGTAAACGACCGCGCGATCCAGGCCCCGGTCGCGCCCAGACGGGGATATTGAGCGTGCACCAAGTCGGTCGGGACGGGCACGCCGTGGTCGCCGACGCGACCCACTCCGCCGATCGAAAGCGGCAATCCTTTCGTGCGCACTTCATCGGCCAGCATGCCGGCCAACGGCGACGCGAGCACCTCAAAATGGTTCGCGACGCCCATTTGCAGGCGCAGATCGTTCAGCCCGAGCATCACTTCATCGATGCCGGGAACGTCGAGAATTTCGCGAATGCGAACCACGGCTGGCGCCATTTCCACGAGCACAATCGCGCGCGCCCGTCCCCGAATTGCACGGACGAAAACGTCGGCCTCGCCGGCGGTACGGAAAGCCGGAAGCATCAGCACACGCGCCCCGAGATCCAGTGCGGTTTCGATTTCGGCCTCCGTTCCCGAATGAATGGGGTTGATTCGGAGGAACAGATCCGCGCGATGGACAACGCTTGCAACCGCGGACAGGTCGTTCCAATCGTGACGATCGAGGCGCGTGTTGAGTCCCTTCTGGCGCTCGGCCTTCCCCAGATATTCGAGATCGATCCCGATCCGGTTCACTCCGGCTTGGTCCGCGGCGGCGGCGAGCTGAGGATCGCGCGTCAGCAGCGTAAGACAAAAGTCGTCGCCAAAACGATCGGGTAGGGTTGGCATTAAAGAATGTCGGGAATCTCAGTCTCGTCGGCGCCTAGCCGCCAGTTGTCCGGGCGCTCATGGAGGTAGAGCTGATTTGTAATAACCAAATAGCCGGCGGGCTGCCCGCTTTCATTGCGCAACGCGTGCCAGACTCCCGGTGGAATAACCACCATGACCGGCCGAATTGCACCCATGCGGATGATCTCCGTCTCGCGTTCGGTGGGCGAGGCTGGCCGCCCATCGCACAGAGCGAGCTTAATCACGCCGCCGACGCCGACGAGATGGTCGATCTGATCGGCGTGCCGATGCCAGTCGGTGACGCCGTTGGGGCTGAGCTCCACCCAGTTGATTTGCTGTGGCGCAACTTCGATCCCGGGCCAGTCCGTGCGAAAAACTTCGGTCATCCAACCGCTGCGAGTGATGATATTGCCAAGCTCCAGAATCTTGACTCCGGCGATTTTCGGTGCGGACGCAGGGCGCCCGTTCGGAAACACGGTTTGGCGATCCTGTTTTCCCTGGGTTACCGACATGAATGACTTGTAACGAACTTAACATAAAAGCGATGGCGCATAGCGGCGTTACCAACGGCGCAGCTCGCATTCCCGGCCTTTAGTACAATCACAACAAATGCCGGCACGGTCTCTTCTCCTGTTCGCTTTCTTCGCGTCGCTCGTTTACGCTCAGAAAAAGCCCATCACTATCGACACGCTGGTGGAACGTGGAGCCGCCGCGCATGGCGACGGCGCGCCGACGTGGGCGCCCGACGGAAAACGCTTAGCCTTTTTCCGCGGGAGTCACTTGATGATTTATGACGTCGCGGCGAAGTCCGAAAAGGAATTGCTCGCGCTGGATGCGCTGGAGAAAGCCGCTGTCGACGTCCCCGAGGCGGAGCAGTTCGATTGGGAAAATCGGCGCGTCAGCGAGAACAGCCTGGAATGGTCGGCGTCCGGCAAGCAGATTCTGTTAAGCATTCGCGGTGATTTGTTTCTGCTCACTGTGGATTCCCTCAAATGGGAGCAGCTCACGGCGACGTCCGAAGCCGAGCGCGATCCCAAGCTGTCGCCCGATGGCGAGCGCGTGGCTTTTCGACGAGTCCACGATCTTTACAGCCTGGAGATCGCATCGCACAACGTCACACGGCTCACCGACGACGGCGGGCCCACGCTGCTCAACGGCGAGCTCGACTGGGTATATCCCGAAGAGCTTGATCTCGGCACGGCTTATTGGTGGTCCCCCGATTCGAAGCACGTCGCCTATCTGCAATTCGACACGGCGCGGGAGTTCGTTTATCCGCAAGTGGCGCTGGGTGGACCGCGGGCCATCGCCGAGCCGGAGCGCTATCCGCAAGCCGGGACGCCCAACGCGGATGTCCATCTGGGCGTGGTTTCGGCCACCGGCGGCTCAACTCGCTGGATGAATTTGGGCGATGGCCGGGACGCCTTGTTCGCCCGTGTTTATTGGACGCCGGATTCGTCCGGGCTGGCAGTGAAGCGCTTCAATCGCGTGCAAAATGAGCTGGATCTGTTGCTGGCCGACGCGTCGCGGGGCACGTCGCGCACGATTCTGCACGAGAGCGATCCTCACTGGATCAACAACAACGATCTGTTCGAGTTTCTGGCGGACGGCCAATTCATTTGGGGCAGCGAGCGGGACGGCTTCGAGCATCTTTATGTTTACGGGCTGGATGGCAAGCAGCGTCGGCGGCTCACCGAGGGGAATTGGGAAGTGACCGAGATCGCCGGAATCGACGAAACGCGCGGGAAGGTGTATTTCGTTTCGAGCGAAGCAAGTCCGTTGGAGCGCCAGCTTTATTCCATTCGGCTGAACGGCAAGGATCGCACGCGAATCAGTCAGGGCGCGGGCACGCACTCGATTTCGATGAGCCCGACCGCGGGGTACTATCTCGACGGCTTCTCGAACGTGACCGAGCCGACGCGCCGAACTCTGCACACCATCGATGGCGCGGAATGGTCGGTGTATCGCCCGGCCGATCGTCGTTGGACCGACGAATACGAAGTGCTGCCGACGGAGCAGGTCAACTTCAAAGGGTCGAACGGGACGTTGTTTTACGCGAATTTGCTCAAGCCCGTCAATTTTCGGGCCGGGCAAAAATATCCGGCTGTAGTGATGGTTTACGGAGGTCCGGGGGCGCAGAGCGTGCGGAATTCCTGGTCGGGCGCGACCTGGGAACAGGTGCTGGCGCAGCGCGGTTTCGTGGTGTGGCAAATGGACAATCGCGGTTCAGCGGGGCGCGGGCATGCATTCGAGACGCCGATTTACCATCGCACGGGGAAGACGGAATTGGCCGATCAATTGGAAGGGCTGCGCTATCTGATCGCGCAGGGTTTTGTCGATCCGGCGCGCATCGGCATTTACGGATGGAGCTACGGCGGATACATGACGTTGTATTCGCTGCTCAACGCCCCCGACGTTTTCCGCGCCGGGATCGCGGGCGCGCCGGTCACCAATTGGCGGAACTACGACACCATTTACACGGAGCGCTACATGGGGCTGCCGTCGGAGAATCCGGACGGCTACAAAGCCAGTTCGCCGCAAGAGTACGCGGACAAGCTACAGGCGCGGCTGCTCATCCTGGGTAATATCGAAGACGACAACGTTCTGTTCCAAAACACGCTGCAGATGGTGGAGGCTTTCGAGAAGGCCGGAAAACTTTTCGATCAGGTGATCTTTCCGCAGAAGACCCACGGCGTGGGCGGCGCTTTTCGCAGGGAACTACTGGAGAAGGAAACGGACTTCTTCGAAAAGAATCTGAAGTGAGGCTTCAGCCGACTATCGTCCGTGGCCGCCATGCCCGCCGCCGGCGGAGCTGAATCCTCGCGCTCCTCCGCCTATGCCGGCCGACGGGGCCGATCGAAACGAAGCGGTGCGAGCAAAGGCCGATCCGGTAGACACCGGGACGGGCGTGCGTCCGGCGGAATAGCCGCCGGCGACGACCGGCGAGTAATACCCCACAGTAGCGGGACTGAAGAAGCTATAGCCGAATGGGCTGGAGAACATTCCCTGGTAGGGAACCCAAGTATAAAGCCCGAACATCGAGTTATAATTCCAGCCGCCCAGGCCGCCGAAGCCGCCCAGACCGCCGAAGCCACCCAGCAAGGCGCTATTGAAGAAACCGTTCGAGAAATAACCGCCGCCCGTGTTCATGGCCGTGGCAGAAGATGCGTTGGCCTGGGCGACATAGCCGGCTCGGCGGGACGACCAGTTGTACAGCGCATCGGTGTCGTTCTTATCGAAGCTGGTGGCCATTAACGCGTCACCGAGCGACGTCTCCTTACCGCTTCTCAGAGTGAGCTGGCCCGATTCGGCCTTCACGATAGCTTCGCCGTCGTAGACCTTGAAGCGCGCCGGATCGGAGTCGATGCGATAGAGCCCGTGCTTCACCAGCAGCAGGGTCTCGCCGTTGTGAACCAGCGTGATGGCGTTGTCTTTGGGAATCTCCTCGCATTCTACGATCGCGGAACCGCGCAGGAACTCAACGCGAGTGTCGGTGAGCCGAGTGGACAGCATTTTGATGGCGCTGTTCGCGCCGATGCGCAGGAATACGCCGGGAGTTAGGAGTATTTCGGCGCGGCCTTCCTCGGTGCGGAATTCCTGGTTGTCCTTGATGTCGGGAAATTGTCCGAACTTTCCCTCCAGCACCGTGTCGTTGAGGTACGCGCGCCCTTCCACCAGTTGAACAACGCCGGAATGAGCCGAGATGACGTACTGAGCGAACGCGGAGCCCGCCGCGACTACACCGATAGCCAAACCAACGATCGATCTGCGCATCGAAAAAACTCCCATGCTCAATCGTGCTCTTATTTGATAGCTGTGTCAAGCGGGTTGGCCGGGAGGCGATGCTACCATGAGACCGGCAGCGTTGCCCGATCGGTTTATGCGTAAAACAGCTTTCCTACTAGTCGCCTGGCTCACCTGTCTGCCGGGCTTTCAGCCGCCGAAATCGCCGAAGTTTGCGATGACGCCGGAGATCCAGGGGGCGCTCGACGGTATCCGCGCCGATTCGCTGCGGGGCGATCTTTCGTTCATCGCGTCGGACCTGCTGGAAGGGCGGAACACGCCGTCGCGAGGGCTGGACATCGCGGCCGAATATATCGCCGCTCAGTTTCGGCGCGCCGGCCTGGAGCCGGGCGGCGACGACGGCTATTTCCAGACCGCGCGGATGGCGGTGCTGGAGCCGGACCCCACTGGGTTCGTTTTGCATTTTTCGCATGGAAAACATGACCTGGCGGCCGGCGCGGGCGACGCGGTCATCAATACCTCCGCCGCGCTGGATCTCGATAAGGTCCCGATTTTCAAGCTCGATCCGAGCGACGAGTCGCTGGTGGAGCGGTTCACGGCGGCCGAGGTGAATGGCAAGGCGGTGCTGATCGAGTTCCGGCGGAATGAGCAGCGGAATTATCGCGCCGCGATGAGGCGGTTACGCGACGCCACGCCTGCCGTGATTATTTCGGTGGACACTACCGGAGCCACCGAGCGTTCACCGCAGGGACGGTTGGTGGATCCGGACGAACCGGTTCGGGGAGCGCCGCGCATCACGCTGCTGAGCCCCGAAGCGGCGAGTTTCTACGCGTCGCTGAGAGCGGGACTGACCGACGCCGGCGCTACGATTCACGTGGCGGCGCCTCGCCAAACCACCGCGCGCCTGCATAACGTGATCGGAATCCTGCGCGGGTCCGACCCGCAGTTGAAAGATACTTGCGAGCTGCTGACGGCCCACTACGATCATTTGGGCGAGAAACCGGACGGCGAGGGCGATCGCATCTTCAATGGCGCCAACGACGACGGCAGCGGTACGGTTTCGGTGATGGAGGTGGCGCGCGCGCTTTCCCGCCTGCCCCAGCATCCGCGCCGCAGCATAGTTTTTATGACCTTCTTCGGCGAGGAGAAAGGGCTGTTCGGTTCGCGCTATTACGCTCACCATCCCACTTGGCCGCTCGAAAAGATCGTCGCGCAGCTCAACCTGGAGCAAGTGGGGCGCACCGATTCCACCGAGGGTCCGCAGATTTCCAATGCCACCTTGACCGGATTCAGCTTTTCCAATCTGACGGATTTCGTCGGCGAAGCCGGAAAACTCACGGGCATCAAGATTTACAACAATCCTCGCAACAGCGACGCGTATTTTAGCGCCAGCGACAATCTTTCCCTGGCCGAAGCCGGCGTTCCGGCGCAGACGCTGTGCGTGGCGTTCGACTATTCCGATTACCACGCGGTGGGCGACGAGTGGCAGAAAATCAATTACGACAATATGGCGAAAGTGGATCGCGCGGTAGCGCTGGCGGTGCTGCTGGTAGCGGATAGCGATCAGCCTCCGCATTGGAACGCGGACAATCCGAAAGCCGCGGGCTATCTCAAGGCTTGGCGGGAACGCCACAAGTAGCGCCCGCACACTCCACCGGTTCTACGCCGCGAATGCCGTGGCTTGGAATCTCGACGATCACTCGACAATCGGCGCCCGGGCAACCCGGATTGGACACGACGACATCCGACGGCGCGAGCGAGAGAAAACGTTGCGCATCTTTTTCGGGT
>JBEKHQ010000065.1:0-8575 GCA_050012195.1 Bryobacteraceae bacterium
CTGTTCGCGGGCCGATCTAAAGTTTTCGCTGGGAGCACTCGGATTCGTCAGCGGAGTTCCGTGTCATCGAGCACTCCTTATTCCGGCTCAAGCTCCCAGCGACAGCCAAACCTAAGCACGTTAATCTCCAACCGAAGTCCCGGCAAATCCTGGTGGCGGACCGGTACAACGTCCTGGTATAATAATTCACGTAAGTGAATAATTATACGAAACGCGCGCGCGCCGGCATCGCCGGCTACCAGGGCTATAGCGGCGCGGAATTGGTCCGGCTGCTGGCGCATCATCCCCAAGCCGAGGCGGTTCTGCTCGATCACCGGCTCGATTCCGAAGCCCCGCCGCTGCCCCTCGGCGCAAAACAACCTCCGCGCATCCCGTGCACGCCCCAGGCGGTCAAGGCCGAAGGTCTCGCCATCGTCTTCCTGGCAACGCCGCCCGAAGCTTCGATGGACCTGGTCCCCCAAATGCTCGAAGCCGGCGTCCGGGTGGTGGATCTCAGCGGCGCTTTTCGGCTGGGCGATTCCGACAGCTACGCGCGCTGGTACAAGGAAAAACACAGCGCGCCGGAGCTGTTGGCCGAAGCCGTATACGGTCTCCCGGAGCAATGCCGCCGCCGCATTGCCGGAGCGAGGCTAATCGCAAATCCCGGATGTTATCCGACTGCCGCGAATCTGGCTATCCAGCCGCTGGTGGCTAGCGGAGTGATCGATCGAAACGCGGGAATCGTCTGCGATGCCAAATCGGGCGTGAGTGGCGCCGGACGCAAACCGACGCTGAAAACCAGCTTCGGAGAAGTCGCCGATAACTTCTCGGCGTATTCGATTCTGGATCACCGGCACGTGCCCGAAATCCTGATGGTGTCCGGCTTGGAAGAAGCCGAACTCAGTTTCACCGCGCACCTGCTCCCCATCCATCGGGGAATCCTCGAAACGATCTACTTCCGCGCTCGAGGTGTCTCCAGCGCCGACGAGCTGCTTGCCATCTACGCTCAGCGCTATGCGGACGAGCCTTTCATCCGGCTGTATCCGCCCGAAGCTCTTCCCGACATCCGCGCCGTCGACCGCACGAACTTCTGCGACATCGGCGTTCGATTCGATGCCGCCACCGGACGCGGCGTTGTGGTCAGCGCGATTGATAATCTCGTCAAAGGCGCCGCTGGCCAAGCCATCCAGAACATGAATCTCGCGCTGGGTTTCGAAGAGACGGCGGGACTGTTGTGAGAGCCCTGATCAAAATCGGCGGCGCTCTGCTCGATTCGCCCGAATCGCGCGCGCGCCTGGCAGCCGAAATTTCGGGAGCGGTAGAGACCGGGTGGCAGGTAGTCGTGGTACACGGGGGTGGCAAGCAAATGACCGGCTTCCTCGCCGAGCGCGGCATCGAAAGCCGATTCGTCAACGGCCTCCGTGTCACCACGCCTGAGGTCATGGATGCAGTACTAAAAGTACTGGCCGGTTCAGTACATCAGGAATTGGTGGGTTCGTTTATCGCGATTGGCGCACGGGCGGTTGGTCTCACCGGAATGGATGCGCTCTTGATGGAAGCCCGCCCCATCAGCGCGGAACTTGGCTTGGTTGGGAAACCCGTTCAATCCGATGCGAGATTGCTCACGTTGTTGATCGAAAGCGGATATGTCCCGGTGGTCGCGTGCGTGGCGGGCGATCGCCAGGGCCGTTTCTACAATGTCAATGCGGACCAGATGGCGGCGGCGATGGCGACGGCGGTGCGGGCTGACAAGCTTCTGTTCCTTACCGACGTTGAGGGAGTTCGAGGCGAATCTAACGCAATATACGCGACACTTTCGACAAATGATTGTCTGATTTTAATCGAGACGGGCATCGCCCAAGGCGGCATGCGGGCCAAGCTCGAGGCCGCCAGCGACGCGATCAGTAACGGAATCCCCGAAGTAGTGATCGCGCCCGGCGCCGTTTCCGGTGTGATCGGAAAGCTTCTGGCGGGCGTTCCCGTCGGCACCCGGCTGGTGGCGGAAATTGGAGTACAACAAGTTGGCTAGCGCAATCCTTCCCTATTCCCCGCCGACGCCGGCCGAACCGGTCGAGATCACAGTCCGGAAAGCCGGCATGCTCGACGTTCACGACCTCCTTAGCTTGATCAACCAATATGCGGCTCGGGGAATCATGCTGCCCCGAACCGAGTTTGAAATGTCGGAGAACATTCGAGATTTCACCGTCGCGTATTCCGGACAACAGTTGCTGGGCTGCGGCGCATTGCACTTCTACACGCCCACTTCGGGCGAGGTGCGGTCGCTGGCAGTCGACCCCAACCTGAAGACCAGGGGAATTGGAAAACGGATCGTTGCGGCTCTAGAAAACGAAGCCATCGAAAACCGCCTGCATGCTTTGTTTGCCTTTACATATGTGCCGGAATTTTTCTACAAGCTGGGATTTCGAGAAATCGAACGCGGGGCGCTTCCGCTGAAGGTTTGGAAAGATTGCCTGCGCTGTTCCAAGTTCCAATGCTGTGATGAAATTGCGGTTCTGAAAGCGCTTCGGCCCAATCCGGTGCTGCATCCCAGTACCGAACCGGAGCGAGATCTAGTGCAAATTCCCCTCTTGAAGACCGTCTGAACGGTTCCGGACACAGGGCGATTTTCGCCCACGCGTCTTTTTTTCGACCCCTGAGAAAACCATGAGAGTTTTTACTAGTTTTTCAACTAATCAGCGTATATAATTTGCAATACTGACTCAGTTGCAAAGGACGGGACGCGCAATGCGTACTCAGACAATCGATGTGAAGCAAGCCACAGGTAGGATCCTGTGCTGCACGATCTTCCGGGCCGGCGGAAAGAAACTTTTGGCGAAAGGCCATGTCATCAGCGAAGAAGATGCCAAAATGCTCGAGACCGAAGGGATGAACCAGGTGTGGGTCACCGAGCTGGAAGAGGGAGAAGTAGGCGAGGACGAAGCTGTCATGCAAGTTGCGAGCGAGATCGGTTGCGGATCGCTCGAAATTCGGCTCGCCGCGGGTGGAAGGGCTAATTTATTCACCACCGAACCAAGCTGCTTGCTGGTGGACGACGAACTCCTGAAGCAGATCAATTGCGCGGCCAGCATGGCTATTGCGACTTCCCTCAATTTCGCCTATGCCCGAGCCAGCCAGCGCGTCGCCACGGTTAAGAGCATACCTTTTGCGGTGACTCAGCCTCAGTTGGACGCCGTGATCTCGATCATCAAGGAGCGTGGACCAATACTGCAAGCCCGGCCCATTCGTTCGCCTTCGCTGGCCGTCTTGTATACCGATCCGCTGGCCGGCGAACGCGCCCGCCAGTTGTTCGAGAACATCATGCGACAGCGCTTGGAACGGCTGGGGACCAGTTCCAGCTTCGTGCTTTCGTCGCTGGAGGAAGAAGGCGCCGTCTCGCGATCGCTGCAACACTTGTTGCGGGCCAAGCCCACCTGCGTCCTCATCGCATCCACTACCGCTCCCGCCGGTCCGGAAGATGTCGTTGGGCGCGCCATGGTGAGCGCCGGATGCCACATCGAGCGTTTCCTCGCTCCCGTGGAACCCGGCAACCTTTTATTGCTCGGCTATAAGGATGATGTCCCCATCGTCTCCGCGCCGGGTTGTTTCCGTTCCGCCAAACCCAATGTCGTGGATTTGATCCTGCCGGCGATGCTGGCGCGCTATCGTGTTTCCGGCTGGGAGATCGCCTGCCTGGGGCACGGCGGCCTTCTCGCGTAACCAACAAGCTCCTCCACTGCCGCGGGCGGCGTTCTTGGTACCGCCTGGGGTGCTCCTCAGCCGGGCGCGCCAATAAGCGCCCGGCTCTTTTATCCTGCCCGATTAGTCGAGCCGGTATAAAACATGTTCGCGCGTGTGCGCGATCGGCGTGATGCCCCATTGGGCACGATTCACCAGAAAATCCCGGAAGGCCCAGCTGCCGCTACCCGACACCAGCCACCGCACGCCGTTGGACTTCAAGTAACTGATCGCCGCTCTTCTCAGCCGCGGCGGAGTGGGCGCCGTTACGCCTCGATCGGCGGCTCCCAGCGAGTGCCATCCGCCCGCCGACCACTCCTCGATCTTGGCGCGAATATTGCATTCATCGGGGACGCACAGCGCGTTCACTTCATCGAGCTCGATCAGCGCGCCGAAATCGACCTCGATGTACATGCCCGGCCGGAAGCCCTCCCAACTGGACCACTGCGTCACCGGATTGTTATCGAACGCCAGTTGCACATCCCAAGGATTCGGCCACGCGCTCAGCTGCCACGCCGGATTCCGCTCGATCTCGCGGCCTTCGCGGAAGAACCGCAGCTCGTTCACTCCCCAACGCGATGGATCGGCCGGCGCCGTCTCCACCAGCCTGATGCGCTGAACCGCACGGGCGGGAAACTTATAATCGACGCGCCGGCTCGGACCGGAGGATTCAGCTTGAGCCGCCCAAATCGCGTCGGCCATTCTTCGCCCCCAGGCCGATTCGTACGCCACCACGACATCGTGATGCATGTAGGATCTTGCCAACGGATCCGAAAACGAAAGAATCTTCTCTCCCGCCGGCACGTGCGCGTCGATCAGCCCGGCCATTTCGTAACCGTCTCCGACTTTCTTCGCCAGATACTCGCGTTCATCGGTGCGAACGAAAGCGAGCCGCCACGGAATTTCCGTTATGCGCCACGCATACTGAGCGCTGTAGAGCGCGGTCACAGCCGGCCAGGAAAGGAGAGCATGCGCGAGAACCAGAACCAGCGCGACGGCGCGCCCGCCCACCGCCATCGCCAAAGCCAGGGCGAAGAACGGCAGCGCGGGAATCAAGAAGCGCGTTTCCGTGTTCGTAAAGTAAGTGACGCCAAACACCGCGGCGGCGAGCAACTGCACTCTGCCCCGCCTGTTTCGAAGCGCCAGAAGCGCCAGCGGACTCAAGAAGAACACGGGCCCCAGGAGCCCGATCAGCTTGTAACCGCGGACGCAAACCTCCATCGGAATGTCGCGATACGCGACCTGATTGAAGTGCGCCATGGTGTAGCGATATTCCGACTCCATCAGCGGATACATGTAGGGATTTCGAAAAACCGTATTGAAGAATGGCGCCACCGGATTCGACACCACGATCCAATCCTTGATCATCCAAGGCGCCATCAGAATGAACGCGCATGCGGCGGTGATCGCGACGGCGCGAATCGCCGCGGCCTTATCATGCCACAGGTGAAAGATGACATAGCCGATCGCGAAAGGAATCGCGACGAATGCGGTGTACTTCGCCGCGTAGGCAAAGCCCGCCAGCAGCCCCGCGATTACCAACAGCCGGTCGTTCCGTTCCGCGGCCCAAAGTTCGAGAACGTAAAACAATCCGAACAAAATCGCGGCCACGGCCACATCGTTATAGGCCGACGTCCCGCTCTTGCCCACCACCGGCGTCATGAAAAACAACAAAGTGCCCGCGACGCCTGCTCTCGGGATGCCGAACCGTCTTCCGTAGGAGATCATCCCGAACGGCAGCGCGATGAGGAACAGAAAATGCACCATCGCTGCGGCCGACTGGCGTCCCAATCCGGCGGCAAGCGAGAACGCGAACAGAAACAACATCTCGAGGCCCTGCGATAAATCGGCGTACAAGCTGGTGGTGATCCACTGATAGGAATGCAACTGGTAGTACCGGGCGATCAATCCGACGTGATACGCCACGCCATCGGCGCTGGCCTCGGGCGCGGCCGCGTTCGGCAAGTAAACGAAAAGATAAGCGGCGAAAAAGATCCAAAACACGATACGCCACAGCGCGGGAATAGGCGGCAGCGCGGGTCTGGCGCGAGCGCCCCCGCGCCCGATCCAATAAGACGCCACAATCGACAAAAGCCCCAACGCGAGAAAGACGCCGGTGTAAGCCAGATGGAACGCAGCCAGCGCGAAGATCAGCAAGCTCAGAATTCCAGCCCCGGTCAGGAAGCCGAAGAATCGTTCTTCGGATCGCGCCAGGTCGAGCTTGAGCCCGCGCAGCAACATCAGACCGGCGCCGAGCGAGGCGCAGTATGTCATGGCCGCCGCGAACAGGATGGAAGCCGCTTCCGTCACCGCTGTCCGCCGCGCGGAACGAAGCCGATTTCGTCCAACAGAATCCCGAGCTTCGCATTGTCATCCTTGGCGACATAAGGCGGGTCAATGCGAATCGAAACGATGAAGGGTTCGAAAGGCTTCGCCAGTATGCCATCGGCGGGATGCCGGAATTCGCCGTCGCCGGGCGCAGTCCGTAGGAACGAATCGAACGGTTTTCCGTTCACATCGATGCTGACGCGCACCGGTCCGGTCTGGCGAAACGTGACCTCGGGTACTGCATAGCGAAGGTACAGGTCGCTCGCGGAAAGATCGCTCACGCGGAATTGGAATCGCGCGGTGTCGTCGGTCCACTTGCGCCCGGTACCCGTCCCGGCGCCGTCCACGCCCGCCAGTACGGCGAACTTGGCGTCCAGGCCGTTCATCTTGAGTAGCCGCACTTCCGGCTGCGGATCGGTACCCTGCGGCATCGCAAGTTGCGCCGGAGGAGCATGCCAGGGAACGCGCGGCGAGCAGGCCGAAAGACCCGCCGCAAGGGAAATCAAGCCTATCGGCAAACACCGGCGCGCTCTCCTCATCGATGAATACTGCCAGCATAACAGGCCCTCAGAGCGCGGCCGCCGCGATACCATAACAAAAGGTTATGTCTTCGCAAACTTCGCAAATTTCCGGCGCCACGCACACTACGTCGGTCAACGGCATTGAAATGTATTACGAAACGTATGGTCAGGACGAGCCGTTGGTGTTGCTGCATGGCTTCCTGGGCTCGGGCGCGGATTGGGGGCAGGTGTTCAAAGGCGCGCCGGACGGATATCGATCCGTCATCCCGGACCTGCGCGGGCACGGCCGTTCCACGAATCCAACCGGGGCGTTCACCATGCGCCGGTCCGCGGAAGATGTTCTAGCACTGCTGGATGCCTTGAACATCCAACGCTGCAAGGGAATTGGAGTGAGCGCCGGCGCGCAAACGCTGCTTCAAATGGCCGCTATGAAGCCGGACCGCGTGGAAGCCATGGTGCTGGTCAGCGGAGCGCATTATTTTCCCGAGCAAGCGCGCGCCATCATGCGCACCGTATCCCCGTTTAATCAATCCGAAGAGGAATGGCACGTCATGCGGCAGCGTCACAAACAGGGGGACGATCAGATTCGGGCCTTATGGAAACAAGCCAACACGTTTAAGGACAGCTACGAGGACATGACCTTCACGCCGCCCCAGCTTGCCACCATAAAGGCGCGCACGCTGATCGTACAAGGCGATCACGACCCGTTCTATCCGGTGAGTCTGGCCGTGGAATTGTTCAATGCCATCCCACGCTCGTACCTTTGGATCGTACCGAACGGCGGCCATGGCCCGATCTTCGGCGAACGGAGCGCGGCTTTCGTCGAAACCTGTCTGGCATTTCTGCGCGGCGCCTGGGAACCAGGCAAGAGCTAGGATTTTCGTTTGAGCCGGGGGCGCGCGCGTTTGTACATAAGAGAGATTAAGCCTTTCGAGTAGGTTTTGTTCTCGACCAGCTTGAATTCGCGCTGAGGAAATCCGCTCGGAAAGAGCGGAATGCCTTCGCCGATCAGCACCGGAACGATTCCGAGGTAGAGTCCATCGACCAAATCCGCCTTAAGGAACGCGCGGGCCAGTTCGCCGCCGCCCATCAGCCAGATGTCCTTGCCTGGGCGCTTCCGCAGTTGACCGATCAGCTTGGCGGGCGCGTGGTTGACGAAGATCAGGCCGTCGCGTTCGCCCGGCGGTTGCGAATGGGAGAAGACGTAAGTGGTCATTGCGGAGCCGAAAGATCCTCCACCCAATTTGAGCGCGACCTCCAGAGTCTTGCGGCCCATGATGGCGGTGTCGATCGTGGAAAAAAACGGCGCCATCGAGTAGTCCTTGGGCATGAACAGAAAATCGACGGCCCCGTCGGGACGGGCGATGTAGCCGTCTAGACTGATGCCGACACCCAGCACGACGTTTCGCATGCACGGATTCTAGCTCACTCCGGATGCGGATAGTTGCGTTCGCCCGCCGTTATTCGAACGGGCAGGTGATTCTCTCTCGGCGGAATTGGGCAGACGTAGAGCGTGTTGAAAGCACAGTAAGGGTTATACGCCTTGTTGAAGTCGACCACCACTTTGCCATCCTTCGGAAGGTCCGCTTCGAGAAACCTTCCCGCTCCATACGTTTCCTGGCCGGCGGTGCGATCGCGAAAGAAGATTGAGAGTTGCTTTCCATCCGGCGTGAGAACTGCCTGCAGCGTGACGTTCTCGCCGTCGAAAGAGAAAGACGCGTAACCGGGGCTGTTCCACTCGCGGCTGCCGCCGTCGTTGTCGGGTATTCGAATCGTCTTCGCTTCCGGGAAGGGAATCCAATCCGCGTTAATGCGATAACGCGCAGCGATCGGAAACCAAATCGACGGCTTCGCCTCTTTCCGCATCCGAGCGTCCGGATCCTGGACGCCCACGCGCAGCCCCGATTCTCGAAATCTAAAGAGCAGCTTTATTTCTCCGATGGTCACAGTGACCGGCTTTGAAATCCCAACTTCCGTGACGGGCTTTCCGTCGACCAGCGCCGCAATGCCTG
>JBEKHQ010000066.1:0-8529 GCA_050012195.1 Bryobacteraceae bacterium
GGCTGTTCGGCCTGGCGGCCGTGAAAACGCCCGCGCAAGCATTCTCAGCGGCGTTGATTTTTGGGGCGGGCAAAGCATTCTTCTGGCCGGCGATGATGGGCGTGACCTCCGAACAGTTCCCTCGCGGCGGCGCCCTGCTACTGGCGATTATGGGGGGCGCGGGAAACCTCGCGGTCGCCTTTATCCTGCCGCTGATGGGAAGCTTGTATGACACCCGCGGCGCGGCGGACGCATTTCGTTTCGTCGGCGTGCTGCCGATTGTGCTGACGGTGATCTTCAGCGGAATGCTGATTTACTACCGCTCCATCGGAGGCTATCGCGCCGTTCGACTCAAACCGGCCGTCGCCGACGGCGCGGCCGCCCACAAATAGGATTATGAACCTGCTTGCCGTCCCTCAAAATCGCGGAAATATCGAGACTTTCGGGTTTGAACTTTTAGCTTTTAAGACTTGGACGCTCGCTCCCGGCGAGAGCCATCGGGAGAATACGGGCGATCGCGAATTGGGAATCGTGGTGCTGGGCGGGAAGTGCTCGGTGGAAACTCCAGGAGCCGGTTGGAAGAACATTGGCGCGCGCGCGAACGTATTCGACGGACTTCCCTATGCCGTCTACGTGCCGATCTCTACCAGCTACTCGGTAACGGCGGAAACAAATTGCGACCTCGCGTTTTGCTATTGCGCGGCGAGCAAGGTGTATCCAGCGCAGTTGGTGACTCCCGCCGAAATCGAGGTCGAGATCCGGGGAGGCGAAAACGCGACGCGTCAGATCAACCATATTCTGAAACCCGATTTCCCGGCCGACCGTTTGCTGATCGTCGAAGTGTACACGCCCAGCGGGAATTGGTCCAGCTATCCGCCGCACAAGCACGATGTGCACAATCCGCCGGGCGAGGTGGATCTGGAGGAAATCTACTACTATCGGATCGACAAACCGGAAGGGTATGCGATCCAGAAAGTCTACTCCGCCGACCGGCGCTTGGACGAGACTCTCACGGTGCGTAACGGCGAACTGGTGCGCATTCCGGAGGGCTACCATCCGGTGGTGGCGGCTCACGGCTACGACGTTTACTACTTGAACGCGCTGGCGGGATCGGCGCGCAGCATGGCGGCTTCGGACGATCCGGACTATGCGTGGGTCCGAAAGACTTGGCGCACGAAAGATCCCCGCCTGCCATTGGTCGGCAGGTAGAATTGGGTTGGTGGACGGCGGGGGGATCGAACCCCCGACCTCTGCATTGCGAACGCAGCGCTCTCCCAGCTGAGCTAGCCGCCCTTGGACGAATCTGGTTCTATTTTACTCCACATCTTGCTCTGAACCTGGCCGTGGCGTGGACGCGCTTGGTAGAATAGAGTCTCTCCCTCCGCAATCCCGATGCTCAAACGCATTACCGTGCATGGGGCACGGCAGCATAATTTAAAGAATATCGACGTCGAGATCCCGCGCAATACTTTCACGGTCATTACGGGATTGAGCGGCTCCGGGAAATCCTCGCTCGCGTTCGACACTATCTACGCCGAGGGCCAGCGGCGCTACGTCGAAACGCTGTCCCCGTACGCGCGGCAGTTCCTGGATCAGATGGAGCGCCCGGAAGTGGACTCCATCGACGGGCTTAGCCCGGCCATCTCGATCGAGCAAAAAACCACTAACCGAAGCCCGCGTTCCACGGTCGGCACCATCACCGAAATCTACGATTACCTCCGCGTGCTCTATGCGTCGGTGGGCGTTCCGCATTGCCCCAACTGCGGCATCGAGATCTCGCGGCAGAGCACGGAGCAGATCCTGCAGCAGATCCTCGCGCTTCCGACGGGCGAGCGGATCATGATTCTTGCGCCCATCGTGCGAGGCCGCAAGGGCGAATATAAGAAAGATTTGGAGAAGCTGTCGCGGCAAGGTTTCGTGCGCGCCCGCGTGGACGGCGTTTTGCGTTCGCTCGACGAGGAAATCCCGCTGGATCGCCGCAAGAATCACAGCATCGAAATCGTGATCGATCGCTTGCCGCTCAAGCCCGGCTCGGAAAAACGCATCGAGGCGTCCATCGAGACCGCCGCGAAGCTGACCGACGGATTGGTGATTGTGGCGGTGGTGAACGGCGACGAGAAATTGTATTCGCAGAAGCTGGCTTGTCCCAATTGCGGCGCCAGCGTCCCGCAGCTCGAGCCGCGCTCGTTTTCGTTCAACAGTCCGTTCGGAGCGTGCGAGACTTGCAACGGGCTCGGCAGCACTTGGAGTTTCGACCCGGTGAAGGTGATGGTGGACCCGTCGAAACCGCTGCTCGATGGCGGGCTCGGGCCGGGCGCAAGCTCGTCGTTTGTGACCAGTCAGATCGAGGAAGCGGCCGAGCGGTTGCGGATCAATATCGGAAAGCCGTTCGAGGATCTGCCCAAGCGAGCGCAGGCGCTGCTGCTCGAAGGCGGCAACGGTTTCCCCGGCATCCTCAAAATTCTGGACGAGGCGTTTGAAGACGCGCGCGCGGGCTATCGCGAATGGCTGATGGACTATATGTCGCCTTCCGTTTGTCCGGCTTGCCACGGACGCCGCTTGCGGCCGAGCAGCCTGGCGGTGCGCGTGAAGGGCGCCGGATTAGCAGATCTAACCGAAATGCCCATCGACCGCGCGCTCGCAACCGTCAAAGGCTGGGTTCTCAACGAACGCGAACGGCAAATCGCGGCGCGCGTGGTGGAAGAGATCCGCAATCGCCTGGAGTTTCTCACACAAGTCGGCCTTAACTATCTCAGCCTGGCGCGGTCGGCCGCGACACTCTCGGGCGGCGAGGCGCAGCGAATCCGTCTGGCGACGCAGATCGGATCGAAGCTGCGCGGCGTCTTGTATGTTCTCGACGAGCCTTCCATCGGGCTGCATGCTCGGGATAACGATCGGCTGCTCGACACGCTGGGCCGCTTGCGCGATCTCGGCAATACCGTTCTGGTGGTGGAGCATGATGCCGAAACCATCGAGCGCGCCGATTACGTCATCGACCTGGGTCCGGGCGCGGGCCGGTTGGGCGGCGCTTTGGTGGCGGCGGGCACTCCGCGAGAGATCGAGCGGAATCCAGCCTCGCTCACAGGTCAATACCTGGCTGGAACGCTGCGGATCGATCCGCCGGCCGGCAGGCGTCGCGGCAACGGCAAGAAGCTGATCGTGAACGGGGCGCGCGAGCACAACCTCAAAAACATCACGGTCGAATTTCCGCTAGGCACTTTCATCGTGATCACCGGCGTTTCAGGCAGCGGCAAATCGACGCTGGTCAACGACATCCTCTATCGAACGCTGGCCCGCGAGATCTACGGTTCGCACGATGCGCCGGGCGAGCACGATTCGCTCGTCGGTCTGGATAACATCGATAAGGTAGTGGAGATCGATCAATCGCCGATCGGACGCACGCCGCGTTCGAATCCGGCGACCTACACCGGCCTCTTCACGCCGATCCGCGATCTCTACGCCATGCTGCCCGAATCGCGCGAGCGCGGATACAAACCGGGCCGCTTCAGCTTCAACGTAAAGGGCGGGCGTTGCGAAGCGTGTCAGGGCGATGGCTTGAAGCGCATCGAGATGAATTTCCTACCCGACGTGTACGTCACTTGCGACGTCTGCCGCGGCCGGAGATATAACAGCGAAACTCTGCAGGTGAAATATCGGGGTCATTCGATAGCCGATCTGCTGGAAGCCACCGTCGAAGAGGCCATGGGGGTACTCGCGAACATTCCGCTGATCCAGGCCAAGCTTCAAACGCTGAACGACGTCGGCTTGGGCTACATTCATCTGGGACAATCGTCCACGACGCTCTCGGGCGGCGAAGCTCAGCGGATCAAGCTGGCGCGCGAGCTGAGCAAGCGTCAAACCGGACGGACTCTCTACATCCTGGATGAGCCGACCACGGGACTGCACTTCGAGGATGTGAAGCGCCTGCTCGAAGTGCTCCAGCGGCTGGTGGATCTGGGCAATACTGTCATTGTGATCGAACATCATCTGGATGTTGTCAAATCGGCGGATTGGATCATCGACATGGGGCCCGAAGGCGGCGACAAGGGCGGCAACGTTGTGGCGGCCGGGACGCCCGAGCAAATTCTGCGATTCAAGAAGAGCCACACCGCGCAGGCGCTGGAGAAATCTCTGCGCAGCCGAAAAGTGGTTGCATGAGAGTGGCCGCATGAGCAGATATAGCCGCGCACCGCTGGACCTGAGCGGCCTGCGGACGATCCCGATCGAAGCGCGCGGCGGCAAGGTTCGCACCGAGGATTTCGCCAAACCCAGCGCGCCGGGCGCCGGCATCGCGGCTTGGATGGATGCGCTCCCCCGCATTCTCGCGGCGGATTCGTTCCGCGCGGTGGTTGAGGCCGTGGTTGCCGCGCGAGCCGGCGCCAAAATGATTTTGTGGGGCCTGGGTGGGCACGTGATCAAGTGCGGACTGGCTCCCGTGCTGGTGGATCTGATGGATCGCGGCTACGCCACCGCGTTCGCGCTGAACGGCGCATCCGCGATTCACGATTTCGAGATCGCCATCGCGGGCCAAACCAGCGAAGACGTGGAAGCCGTGCTGCCGGATGGCCGCTTCGGGACGGCCGAAGAAACGGGCCGGGAGTTCAACGCCGCGCTCGCGAGCGGCTCGGGCAACGTCGGATTCGGCGAGTCGCTCGGCCGGCATCTGGAAAAGATCGCCGATCCGCGTTATACGGGCGCCAGTCTGCTGTGCCAGGCATACCGCAATTCGACGCCCGTCACCGTGCACGTCGCCATCGGAACCGATACACCGCACACGCATCCATCCGCGCGCGGCGAGGCGATCGGCCGCGCCAGCCTGCACGATTTCCGGCTGCTCTGTTCGCTGGTGAAAGAATTGAACGACGGCGGAGTCTATCTCAATGTCGGCTCGGCCGTGGTGTTGCCGGAAGTATTTCTCAAGGCTGTTTCCGTGGTCCGCAATCTGGGCGCTCCGCTCGCGAATTTCACTACCGTGAATTTCGATTTCTTGCAGCACTATCGCCCGCGGGTTAACGTGGTGGAGCGCCCCCACGCGCGCGCCGGCGGCAAGGGCTATTCCATCACCGGCCATCACGAAATCATGATTCCGCTACTGGCTGCGGCGCTGATTGAATCGAAGGCATGATCCCCACCGATCCACCCGAGGAGCAGTTGGAGCGCGTCGAGGATGCGCTACCCGCTGGCCCCTATCTTCCCAACCCGCGTTCGCCGTTCTGGGATTACCAGGATCTTCTGTTTTTCGTTTCTCTCTGCTTGCCTAGCTTGCTGGTGTCGATGTTGCTGGTTCGATTTATCGCTCCAGCGTCTCTCGGCAAGCCGTTTCAAGGTATGCTTGGGCAACTCGTTTGGTACGTCCTGATTTTCGGGTCGCTATATGGGTTGCTTCGGATTCGCTATGATCGGCCGTTCTGGCGCTCGCTCGGATGGCGGTTTCCGTTCCGCGGGATGGGCTTGACTCTCTTCGGCGGCCCGTTGCTGGCCTTCGGGGTCGCCATACTGGGCTATCTCCTAAAAACGCCGGACATCCCTATGCCTTTTCGCCAGATGCTGGGCAACCGGCCCACCATCATTCTTTTTTCTATCTTCGTGGTCATTTTGGGGCCGCTGGCCGAAGAGCTCGCGTTCCGAGGTTTTCTCATGCCGCTACTGATTCGCTCTTTTGGCCCGATCCTCGGAATTGTCGGCACCGGAGTTCTGTTTGGGGCGCTGCACGCCTATGAATACTCGTGGTCCTGGCGTCACGTGGTGCTGATTACGGCCGCGGGAACTACTTTCGGGTGGGTGCGTTATAAAACCGGTTCGATCGCCGCCTCAATCTTCATGCACGCCACCTACAACCTCACGCAACTGGCGGCCTTTTTCGCGCAAGCCATATCTCAATGATCGAAACCATCCAGTGGGTCGACGATGCCGTGGTCATGATCGATCAAACCCGTTTGCCGCTCGAAGAGCGATACGTCACGTGCCGCACGCATGAAGAAGTCGCGAACGCGATCCGCGGCATGGTGATTCGGGGCGCGCCGGCGATCGGAGTAGCGGCCGCGATGGGAATCGCGCTCGGGATGCTGGAAGCGCGCTCCTCGAGCGAATTCGAAAGCATCTGCGAAACGCTCGGCTCGACGCGTCCCACCGCGGTGAATTTGTTTTGGGCCATCGATCGGATGCGCGGGGCTTATGCGGCACTGGAGGGGCGGCCGATCGAAGATATTCGGGCGGAGCTGGTGGCCGAAGCCCAACGGATTCGTCTGGAGGATATCGCGATTAACGAATGCATCGGCCGGAACGGCGCGCCCCTGATCCCTGACGGCAAGACCGTCCTCACGCACTGCAACGCCGGAGCATTGGCCACCGCCGGCTACGGCACGGCGCTGGGCGTCATCCGCGCCGCTGTAGCCTCAGGCAAGAACATCGATGTGTTCGCCGACGAAACGCGACCGTTCCTGCAAGGTTCTAGGCTGACCATTTGGGAATTGCAACACGACAACATCCCGGCCACGCTGATCACCGACAACATGGCCGGGCACTTCCTGCACTCCGGCAGAATCGGCTGTGTCATCGTCGGCGCCGACCGCATCGCGGCCAACGGCGACGTCGCCAACAAGATCGGCACTTATTCCCTCGCCGTGCTGGCCAAGGAAAACCAGGTGCCCTTTTACGTGGCGGCGCCCATTTCGACGCTGGATTTGAAACTCGCGTCGGGCGATCAAATTCCGATTGAACAGCGGGCCGCGGCGGAAGTCACGCATTTCGGCGGCATTGCGATTGCACCTCGGGACACGATGGTACAAAATCCCGCGTTCGACGTCACTCCGAATCGTTACGTCCGGGCCATCGTTACGGAGCGCGGCGTCGCACGGGCGCCCTATTCAGAATCCCTTCGAAAGCTGGTAAGTTAAGCCTATGATCCGACGTATTTCACTTTTAGCGGGGCTCGCGGCGGGCCTTCTATCCGCCTCCGGCGAACTCTCGAATCGGCGCGCGCCGGGTTTCTCTCTGCCCGATCCCGAATACAAGCATTTCTACGATCTGCAGGATTATCGCGGGAAGGTGGTGGTGATCGATATCATGACCACTACTTGCCCACACTGCATGCTGCTGTCTTCCACGCTCGAGAAGGCCAAGGAGAAATACGGCGATAAGCTCGCGATTATCTCAGTAGTGTTGCCGCCCGACAATCAACAGACGGTGGCCAAATACAAAGAAGTGAATCATGTCACCGTCCCGATCGTGTGCGACATGGGGCAGATGACGATTTCCTACATGAACGCGAAGCCGGGCATGGCGCACATGGACGTGCCGCACATTTTCGTCATCGATAAGCAAGGCACCATTCGAAACGACTTCGCTTACACCGATCAGGATAAAGCCGCATTTGAGGGCCCGGGCTTGTTCGCGGAGATCGACAAGCTGCTCAAGTAGATCTCAGCTTTTCTTCACCACAATCTCCACGCGGCGATTTTTTTGCCGGCCCGCGAGGTCGTCATGGCCGTTGGGCAAGGCATTGGGCGCGATCGGCTTCGTCGCACCCCATCCGCGAATCGTCATAGGGCTTGAAACCCCATGCGCGACGAGCCACGCCTTCACGGAATCCGCGCGGCGTTCGGAGAGCTTCTGATTGTAGTCCTTCAGGCCCTTGTTGTCGGTATGGCCCTCAATAGAGCACGCCGCATGCGGATAGGATTTGAGGACCGTCGCGACTTTTTCAAGCTCCGGAATGGCTTTCGGAAGCAGGTCGGCCTTGTCAAAGTCGAACAGCACGTCGCTCGAGAGTTCGATGCGGATCTCGGTAGTCGTAGTTTTGGCGCCCAGGTCCTTGAGGGCCGCATTCAAGTCTTGAGCATTGCCAGCCACTCCGACGGCGAGACCTTTGATTTCCACAGCGGCGCCCTGAAGAGGCAGCACTTTACCTTGTGCGCTCGCGGGAATCGGGTCGTCCGGCTTGTATTTCTGGGCTGCGGCTGTTTGCGCGCCAACCAACACGCCCAGGGCGCAAAGCCAACCAAAAGAAATCCCTCGCACAATGGAACCGATCGGCATTACTGCGCCAGTGGAACGTCCTCGAATGGAGGAAACGATGGAATATGTACGGCGACTTTGTTCGAAGTAGCCGGGGGCGCTGGAAACTTTGCCCAGCTTGCCCGCTGTTGCCCGAAAGGAACAGCGCCCCAAAAGACCTCCGCAATCCGGGCCCCGCCGGCATCGGTGAGAAATGGGTATTTCTTGTTTTCGCCCGGATCGATGTAGTAAAGATCGGCCCATTGGCCATCGTAGTAAACGTCCTTTGCGGCGCTATTCACGATTCGCCACTTTACCAGCACGCCGCCGCCGCTTACGCGTTTCACCTCCAGCAGGTCGCAACGCAAATCCGGGTTTGCGGAATACTGGGCGCTCGCAATTCCGTTCGCTGGAGGCGCCGCCGGAACGGGTTGGTTCGATAGAGACGCGGGCTGGGCAGCCGGTTGTGTAACAGGCTGAACCGCCGTGGGAGCTGAGGGTTGGCTCGGCGCTGCCTGCGGCGTCGACTGTGCGGTGGTTCCCTTGGAACACGAC